>JAFAIY010000385.1 GCA_019236485.1 Comamonas sp.
CTCCTTGTCGCTGCCCATGGGGAAAAAGCGCTTTTCCTCCACGGCCTTGAGCAGCATGGCCTGTTCGTCCAGACCCAGCTCGCCGATTTCGTCCAGAAACAGCACGCCCTCATGGGCGGTGCGCAGCAGGCCCGCACGGTCCGCCGCTGCCCCCGTGAACGCCCCTTTTTTGTGACCGAACAAGGTGGAGGCCGCACCGTCGCCGCGCAGCGTGGCGCAGTTGACCTCGACAAACTCGCCTCGCACCTGATGGCGGGATTTTTTCAGTTCATAAATGCGCCGGGCCAGATGCGACTTGCCCGCGCCCGTGGGGCCGGTGAACAGAACCGGCGCCCGCGAGCGTATCGCCACGCGTTCGATCTCCTCGATCAGCTTGTTGAACTGCGGGTTGCGCGTGGCAATGCCGTTCTTGAGGAACTCCAGCGCCTCGCTCTGCGCCTGGTGAAAGCGCTGGGCCAGAGCCTCGTAGCGCGAGAGATCCAGATCGATCAGCACCATGCTGCCCGGCGAACCCTGCCGCTGCTTGCGCGGCGGCGAGGTCTGCAGCAGCACGCCGGGTATCTGTCGCGACTCCACCATGAGGAACATGCAGATCTGCGCCACATGGGTGCCCGTGGTGATGTGCACCCAGTAGTTCTCGCGCTCGGTGTCGAAACGGTAGCTGTGCGCCCAGTCGTAGAGCGCGGCATACATCTCGCCAAAGTCCCAGGGGTCCTGCACCTCCGAGTGCACCAATCTGACTTCGGTCTCGGGCGAGACATTGGCGATATCGGCCTGCAGGGTCTGGGCCAGCGCCTCGTAGCGTGGCGAATACAGCAGCTCCAGCCGGTCTATCACCTGATCCTCATGCTGCACCAAGGACACCGTGGGCCGCCATTTCTCCCAGCGGCCCGCGCCCTGGCCCGAATCGAGCTGGGTGCCCATGAAGCCTATCACCACATTCTTTTTGGCCATATCTTTTTATATAAATATTTATCTTTAATTCTAGTTCTTATAGAACGTACCACGCCAAGAAATATTTCCACAAACCCCGATATGAAATCATTTATTCAATGAATTCAATGCCTTAGAAAACCATTGGATCGCTTTTAAAAAAGTTGGCACACCACTTGCAATAAGAAAAGCATCTGCAAGTTGAATGCAAACCAGGAGAACACAAATGGTCAACACGCAATTGTTTCAAACCCAAGGCGGCGCATTGGCTGCGGCCACCAACACGGTCAACCATGAAGGCGCGGCCGCCTATGCTTTCAGCCCTCGCCATCAACTGGCCCAGATGGCCGTGACCGGTTGCCTGAGCCAGACCTTCTATGCCAGCGCCGAGGAACAGCTGGACCAGCTGGCCAATCTGGTGCTGACGGTGGACTGCCGCTTTACCGCCCAGACGGCCATCTATGCCCGCCAGCGCGGCTATATGAAGGACATGCCTGCCGCTCTGGCCGCAGCCCTTGCTGTATGGGATACGGCGCTGCTGGCTCAGGTGTTTGGCCGGGTGATAGACAACGGCAAGATGCTGCGCAACTTTGTGCAGATCGTGCGCAGCGGCGCCATGGGCCGCAAGTCCCTGGGTTCGGCCCCCAAGAAGCTGGTGCAGAACTGGCTGCTGAACGCGAGCGAGAAGCAGCTGCTGAGCGCTGCCGTGGGCAAGCAACCCTCGCTGGCCGACGTGGTGAAGATGGTTCACCCCAAGCCCCAGGAGACCTGGCGCGCCGCCTGGTTTGCCTGGTTGATCGGCAAGCCTTTTGATGAAGCGGAGCTGCCGCCCATCACCCAGGCTTTCGAACGCTTCAAGCGTGACGCAGCCCAGGGCCTGGTGAGTGCCGAGCTGCCCGAGGTACCGTTTCAGATGCTGACCGCACTGGAGCTGAACGCCCGGCAATGGGCACAGATTGCCCGCAGCGGCTCATGGCAGATGGTGCGTCAGAACCTCAACACCTTTGCACGCCATGGCGTGTTCGAGGTCCAGGGGATGACGGAGCTGATCGCCAGCAAGCTGGGAGACGCCGGCGCCGTGGCCAAGGCCCGCGCCATGCCCTACCAGCTGCTGTCGGCCTACAAGGCTGCCGGCGAGCAGGTGCCTGCCAAGGTGCGCGATGCGCTGCAGGACGCCATGGAGCATGCAACAGCCAATGTGCCCCGCTTTGCAGGAGCCGTGGTGGTCTGCCCCGACGTGTCGGGCTCGATGAGCAGTGCCGTGACGGGCTACCGCGCCGGTGCCACCACTTCGGTGCGCTGCATCGACGTGGCGGGCCTGATGGCCGCCGCCGTGCTGCGCAAGAACAGCGCCGCCCGTGTGCTGCCTTTCGAGCAGAAGGTGGTGAAGCTGGATCTCAATGGCCGCGACTCGGTGATGAGCAATGCGAGCAAGCTGGCAAAGATCGGCGGCGGCGGCACCAACTGCAGCGCGCCTCTGAAACAGCTGGCCGATGAAAAGGCGCGGGTGGACATGGTGATTCTGGTCTCGGACAACGAGTCCTGGGTCGATGGAGTGCGCCGCGGCGCCACCGAAACCATGTTGCATTGGGAGCGCATCAAGCAGCGCAACCCCGATGCCAGGCTGGTTTGCATAGACATCCAGCCCTATGGCACGACGCAGGCCATGGAGCGCGACGACATCCTGAATGTCGGCGGCTTCAGCGATGCGGTATTCGATGTGGTGGCGAGTTTTGCCGAAGGCAGGCTTGGCGCCGATCACTGGGTGGGCGAGATCGAGAAGATCGCTCTCGAGCCTCAGTGAGTTGAAGTGATCATCCGTGGCTGGCGAATGCTGGTGGGACTACATTCCAAACTGTCCCGTCTCACCAATTCCTGGTCGCCAGCGGCGGATGTCCGATTGAAGTTGAAACGGTTTTGAATGACTGGCTGCGAATGCCGGTGGAACTACATGGGTGCCCGGATTGCAGGTTCGATTCCTGCCCGCCTCGTCGGATCGAAAGATCAACGAGCGGTAGCCAAAGGTACAGCGCGGGTTATGTTTCACCAAGCCCTTGTCGCAGCAAGGCATTCATCACCATGGTTTGAGTTTGGCGCGAATGCCTGCAGGACTACATCGGTTGCCACGGGTTCGATTCCCGAGCCGGGAAACCGGTCATGGCTATGTCTTGCTTTTCTGGTCGCGCCGCCTTTTTTGAACACGACTTACGCAAGCGCAAGTCCTATTGAATTTTCGGTTTGGCTGTCCTGCAGCGAATGCCGGTGGAACTACAGACTCTTAATCTCGTGGCCGCGGGTTCGAATCCCGCCAGCAGTTGCAAGACTGCTGTAGCTCAGCCTGGTAGAGCACGATGTTTCACCAACCCTTGTCGCTGCAAGGCCGCCATCCATGACATGAACAACAAGGAAATCAAGATGTCCGAACAGTACCAACTGCTGGAAGTCGCCGGCGGCGTGCCCGTCAAGATGTGGACCAAGGGCGTGCCCGTGGAGGCCGAGGCCCAGCAACAGCTGGCCAACGCTGCGCGTCTGCCCATTGTGTTCAAACATATCGCCGCCATGCCCGATGTGCACCTGGGCATAGGTGCCACCATTGGCTCGGTGATTCCCACCGTCAAGGCCATCATCCCCGCCGCCGTTGGCGTGGACATCGGCTGCGGCATGATGGCCGCCAAGACCACGCTGCGTGCCGAAGATCTGCTCGACAGCCTGGCCACGCTGCGCTCGGCCATCGAGAAAGCCGTGCCCCATGGATCGGCACCCAAAAGCCGTGGCCGTGATCCTGGCGCCTGGGAGAACCCTCCCGATCTGGTGGACCAGAAATGGGCC
>JAFAIY010000425.1 GCA_019236485.1 Comamonas sp.
GCGGGTGCAACAGCTGTGCGCCAAAGTTCAGGCCCGGTGCACGGCCACGTCGAATTCGCGCGCCAGCGCCGAATCATTGTGATCCACCAGTTCCAGCACCACATCCAGCATGGCCGGCGAGATCATGAAGCCGTGGCGGTACAGGCCGTTGATCTCCATGACGCGCGGAGTCAGCAGGCGCACGGCGGGCAGATTATCGGGCAGGGTGGGGCGGCATTGGGTGGCAATTTCCACAATCCGGCCCTCGGCGAAGCCGGAGTGCACGGTATAGGCGGCGCTCAGCAGCTCCAGGGTCGAGCGCACGCTGGCCGGCGACATATCGTCGGACTCGATCTCGGTGGCGCCGATCACGAACAGATGCTCTTCCTTGGGCGCGATATAGATGGGGTAGCGCGGATGGATGAGCCGCGTGGGGCGGGCCAGTGTGACCTCGGGCGCATGGATGCGTACCACCTCGCCGCGGATGCCGCGCAGCTCTTTCCACTGGGTGCGTGCGCCCAGGCCGCGGCAGTCGAACACGAAATCGGGCTGGCCGGCCTCGCCGGGGCGGAAGTCGCCGAGTTCGCGCGGGCTTTCCCAGTGCAGATTTACGCCCAGCCGCTGCAGGCTGTCCACCAGCGCGGCCAGCAGCTGGCGGTTGTCGAGCTGGCCCTCGCCGGGCAGATAGACGCCCTGGTTGAAGCGGCCCTGCAGTGCGGGCTCGCAGTCGTGCAGGGCGGCGCCGGTCTTTTCCTCCATGGCCGGCAGGCTGGGGTTGATGCGGCGGTTTTTCTCCAGCAGGCCGAAAAAGCGCGCGGCATCGGCCTGGTCCTGGCGGTGCCAGAGAATCAGCGTGCCGTTCTGCTGCAAAAACACATGCTGCTGCAGCTCGCCTATCAGCTCGGGCCAGCGCTTGAGGCCATGCTGGCCCATGCGCACCACGCCGGGCTCGGTGATCGCCGATTCGGCCAGCGGGGCCAGCATGGCCGCGGCCACGCGCGCGGCCGCGCCATCGCCCTGGGGGCCATGGGCGTCATAGAGGTCGATAGAGTGACCGCGCCGGGCCAGAGCCAGGCACAGCAGCCGGCCCATGAGGCCGCCGCCCAGAATGGCAATCTTTGAAGAGGCTTGTAGCAATGACATGTGCAAATCGTTTCCATCCGCGCACATGGACCGAACGACCATGTGCAGGACAAAACGCGGCATGCCACGCGGCTGGTGAAACTCCCCACGCCAGAATGACCTGGATCGGGTGCAGGGGGCTGGATCCGGCGCCTGTCGACACAGGCCACGGATGCGCTGAAGACCGCGCAGCCCCAGGGTGTTTCTCAGTCCGCACAGGCCGCTGGCCTGCAGGACACCCCTGTTTCGTCCGTCAGCGGCATTACAGCACAACCGCAAACACCGCGTATTGACCATGCGCATGGGCGATAATTTTTATCCATGACAGTGACTGCCTCCACCTCTCCCTCCGCTGCAGCGCAAAAGCGCTATGCGCGCGTGCTTTCCATCGCCGGCTCCGACAGCGGCGGCGGCGCGGGCATCCAGGCCGACCTCAAGACCTGCAGCGCCCTGGGCTGCTACGGCATGACGGCGATCACGGCCATCACCGTGCAGAACACGCTGGGCGTGACGGGCATACACGGCATTCCGCTCGATACGGTGCGCGGCCAGATCGATGCGGTGGTCGAGGACATAGGCGTGGATGCCGTGAAGATAGGCATGCTGGCCACGCCCGAAGTGGTACAGGTGGTGGCCGACGCGATCCGCCGCCACGGCATCCGCAATGTGGTGCTGGACCCGGTGATGGTGGCCACCAGCGGCGACCGCCTGATTGCGCCCGAGACCGCGCAGGTGCTGGTCCGGGAGCTGTTTCCGCTGGCCACGGTGATCACCCCCAATCTGGACGAGGCCGCGCTGCTGCTGGGCCGGGACATAGACGGGATTGCGGCCCTGGATGCGGCCGTGGCCGATCTGCTGGAGCTGGGCGCGCCCGCCGTGCTGCTCAAGGGCGGGCATCTGCCCGGCGACCTGGTGATGGACGTGCTGGGCCGCCAGGGCCAGCCCGGCGTCGACTATCTGCGCCTGCAGTCCCCGCGCATCGCCACCCACAACGGCCATGGCACGGGCTGCACGCTGTCCTCGGCGATCGCCTCCTTCCTGGCCCAGGGCCTGGCGCTGGAGCAGGCCGTGACCGAGGCGCGCAGCTATATCCTGGGCGCGATTGCGGCCGGCGCCGATGTCT
>JAFAIY010000441.1 GCA_019236485.1 Comamonas sp.
TCCTCGTCATTGATCTTGGCCGCCGTGGTGCGGTGGCCGATCTTGCTGTGGATCGCATAGGCGAAGTCGACCACGGTGGCGCCGCGCGGCATGGCCATGATCTCGCTCTTGGGCGTGAACACATAGACCGCGTCGGGGAACAGGTCCACCTTCACATGGTCCCAGAACTCGGCCGCATCGCGGGTCTCGTTCTGGATGTCGAGCAGCGACTGCAGCCACTGGGTGCTCAGCTGTTCGGAATCGCGGCCCTGCTGGGCCTTGTACAGCCAGTGGGCGGCCACGCCGGCCTCGGCCACGATGTTCATCTCCTCGGTGCGGATCTGGAACTCGATGCTGACGCTGGAGGGGCCGACCAGCGTGGTGTGCAGCGACTGGTAGCCGTTGCTCTTGGCGATGGCGATGTAGTCCTTGAAGCGGCCCGGCATGGGCTTGTACTTCTGGTGCAGCACGCCCAGGGCCGTGTAGCAGTCCAGGGTCTTGGGCACGATGATGCGAAAGCCGTAGATGTCCGTGACCTTGGCAAAGCTCAGCTGGTTCTTCTGCATACGCTGGTACAGCGAATACAGCGTGCTCTCGCGGCCCATGAGGCGCACGGGCAGGCCATGCTTGGCGAATTCGGCGTTGACCTCGTCCTGCACGCGCTGCACCAGGTCGCGGCGGCGCTTGCGCGAGCGGGCGATGGCTTTTTCCAGCGTCGCATAGCGCCAGGGGCGCAGATGCTTGAACGACAGGTCCTGCAGCTCGCGATAGGTCTGGTTCAGCCCCAGCCTGTGGGCGATGGGGGCGTAGATTTCCAGCGTCTCCGACGAGATGCGCCCCCATTTGCCGCGCGGCATATCGCCCATGGTGCGCATATTGTGGGTGCGGTCGGCGAGCTTGATGAGGATGACACGCACATCGCGCGCCATGGCCAGCAGCATCTTGCGGAAGGACTCGGCCTGGCTTTCCTCGCGGGTGTTGAACTGCAGCTTGTCCAACTTGGTCAGTCCGTCGACCAGCTCGGCCACGTCCTGGCCGAAGCGCTGGTCGAGATCGGCCTTGGTGATGCCGCAGTCCTCCATGGAGTCGTGCAGCAGGGCCGCCATCAGGGCCGGCGCATCGAGCTTCCAGTTGGCGCAGATGCTGGTGACCGCAATCGGGTGGGTGATATAGGGATCGCCGCTGCTGCGCCACTGGTCGGAATGGGCCTGGTCGGCATAGACATAGGCCAGGCGCACGCGCTCCACGCTGTCGGCATCGAGATAGCCCAGATGCTCCAGCAGGCCGGCAAAAGCAGCGGCAGACACGCTGGCCGCCTGTTCAGCTGACATGCGCTGAGGCTGGGCCGGTGCCGGGGGAGAGGGAGCAATCGTCGAATTCGGGGCCGCTGTCATATTCCTTAAATGTAGCCTGCCAGCCGGTAGTGCAAACTTATAGGCACAAAAAAGCACCGACTGGCGGTGCTTAATTGAGTCTTTTGCTGCTGCGATGCAACAGCTTAGCCCGGTACTTTCTTCAGCATTTCCAGGCCTACCTTGCTGTCTGCGATTTCGCGCAGGGCGGTGACGCCGGCCTTGTTCTTGGTCTCAATCTTGGGGGTGTGACCCTGGTTGAGCATGCGGGCGCGGTAGGTAGCGGCCAAAACGAGCTGGAAGCGATTGGGGATTTGCTCCAGGCAATCTTCAACGGTAATGCGTGCCATCAGGAACTCCGGGAACGGTCAGTTGGATTCAGGAATGTTGAGCGACTCGAAGGTATCGGCGCGAAGGCGCCGCTGGGCCGCATATTTGAGACGTTGCGCGTGGATGATCGCTTTCAGATCAAAGAGCGCGCTCTCAAACAATTCGTTGATTATAACGAAGTCGAATTTTGCGACCTGGGCCATTTCCTCTTCGGCGTTTCTCAGGCGCAGTTCTATGACTTCGGGCGCGTCCTCGCCGCGGTTCTCGAGGCGTGCGCGCAGCTCATCCCAGCTAGGTGGCAGGATGAAGATCAGCACCGCATTCGGGAAGGCGTTCTTGACCTGCAGCGCGCCCTGGTAGTCGATCTCGAGCAGCACATCGGTGCCGCCCTTGATGCGCTCTTCCAGGGATTTCTTGGCCGTGCCGTAGCGGCGGCCGTGCACATTGGCCCATTCGACGAAGCCATTGTTGGCCACCATGGCGTCGAACTCGGGGTCCGAGACGAAGTAGTACTCGCGGCCGTGCTTTTCCTGGCCGCGCGGCGCGCGCGTGGTGTGGGAGACCGAGGGGTAGACGCGCGCGTCGAACTCACGCAGCGCGCGCACCAGAGAGGATTTGCCGGCGCCGCTGGGCGCCGACACGACAAATAGATTTCCGGGATGGTCCATGACTTTGGGCATGAATTTGGGCGTAAAGGGTTGCTTACGCACAGGGTTTGCTTACTCGATGTTCTGCACTTGCTCGCGCATCTGCTCGATCAGCACTTTCATGTCCACGCTGATGCGGGTCAGCTCCAGCGTGGCAGATTTGGAGCCAAGCGTGTTGGCTTCGCGGTGCAGCTCCTGGATCAGGAAATCCAGGCGCTTGCCGATGTCGCCGCCCTTTTTGAGCAGGCGTTCGATCTCGTCCAGGTGCGAGCCCAGGCGGGTGATTTCCTCGGCCACGTCGATGCGGATGGCGAAGGCCGTGGCCTCGGCCAGAGCGCGGTCCTGGGCGGCCTCGGGCGCGACGGCGCCATCGCCCAGGGCCATGGCTTCCTTCCAGCGTTCGAGGAACTTCAGGCGCTGCTGCTCCACGAGCTGCGGCACCAGGGGCGCGGCCTGCTTGGCCAGCCCGCGCAGCTGCTGGATGCGGTCCAGCAGCATGGCCGAGAGGCGCTCGCCTTCGCGGGCGCGGGCCGAAAGCAGCTCGGTCACGGCCTGCTCGGCCAGGGCCGGGGCGATTTCGCTCCAGTCCGTGCCGGCTGCGCCGCTGCCGCTGCACAGCCGCAGCACATCGGCCACCGAGAGGTCGCGGGCCTTGGGCAGCCAGGCCTGGATCGAGTCCTGCAGCGTGAGCAGCCGTTGCAGCTGGGAGGCCGCAGGAATGGACAGGGACTGGTTGTCGGTGACGTCGATGGCGGCGCGCACTTCCACCTTGCCGCGCTTGAGACGCGCCGTGAGCAAGGTGCGCAGGGCCGGTTCAAGGGCGCGCAGTTCGTCGGGAAGGCGGAAGGACAAATCCAGGAAGCGGCTGTTGACCGCGCGGATCTCAAGGCCCAGGCGGCTGCTGGACTGGGGCTCTTGACCACCCTCAACGGATGCGCTGTGCTGGGCACTCGCGTATCCGGTCATGCTGTAAACTGGCATTGGACTTTTGATGGATGCTTGCAATTGCCCGATTATCCGGGTTTCGCATCATCCTTGAGGTTTACCGGTAAAAAATGTCTACAAAGATCAAGCCAGCGCCATTGCCGCCGGGCAGCACAATAGGCGGATACCGGGTGGTGCGCAGGATTTCTTCGGGGGGATTCGGGATTGTCTACTTGGCCTTGGATTCCGAGGGCAAGCAGGTCGCAATCAAGGAATACCTGCCCGCCTCGCTGGCCACCCGAGCCTCCAACGAACTGCAGCCGGTGGTCGCACCAGAGAAACTGTCCCTGTACCGCCTCGGGCTCAAGAGCTTCTTCGAGGAAGGTCGTTCGCTGGCCCAGATTTCGCACGCCTCCGTGGTCAGCGTGCTCAATTTTTTTCGCGAGAACGAAACCGTCTACATGGTGATGAACTACCTGGAAGGGGCGACCCTGCAGGAATTCATCGTCACGGCGCGCGAGCTCAAGGCCAACAAGGTCTTCCGCGAATCGACCATCCGCTCCCTGTTCGACGAGGTGCTGCGCGGCCTGCGCATCGTGCATCAGCACAAGATGCTGCACCTGGACATCAAGCCCGCGAATGTCTTCATCACCAATGACGACAAGGCGGTGCTGATCGACTTCGGCGCGGCGCGCGAGGTGCTGTCCAAGGAAGGCAATTTCATCCGCCCCATGTACACGCCGGGCTTTGCCGCGCCCGAGATGTACCGGCGCGACTCGCAGCTCGGGCCCTGGACCGATATCTATGCCATAGGCGCCTGCATCTACGCCTGCATGCAGGGCATGCCGCCCAGTGAAGCGCCGCAGCGCCAGGAAAAAGACAGGCTGACCCTGTCGCTGAGCAAGCTGCGCGGCGTGTATTCGGACAATCTGATCGAGGTGGTCGAGTGGTGCATGGCCATGGACCCGCTGTCGCGCCCGCAGTCGGTGTTTGCGCTGCAAAAAGAGCTGACGCGCGAAGGCGAGCGCCGCTACACCAAGCTCAAGGTGCAGGAGCGCATGCGCATGCAGTTCGACAACATGGTGCATGACGCCAAGAGAAATCTGCAGAAATTCGGTGGCACGGAACGGGGCGTGGTGCCCGACAGCAAGCGCAAAACATGAAATTCTCCGTATTCCAGCTGAGCCGCCGCGGCGGGCGCGCACTCAATGAAGACCGCATGGGCTACTGCTATACGCGGGAGGCCGCGCTGTTCGTGCTGGCCGACGGCATGGGCGGCCACCCCGACGGCGAGATCGCGGCCCAGATCGCGCTGCAGGTGGTGTCGGTGCAGTTCCAGCAAAAGGCCAAGCCCACGCTGGATGATCCGCGCGCTTTTCTGGAAGACGCACTGCTGCAGGCGCACAGGCAGATCCTGCGCTATGCCAGCGCCAAGGGCATGATGGACACGCCGCGCACCACGCTGGTGGCGGCCGTGCTGCAGGCCGGCCATGTGTGCTGGATCCACTGCGGCGATTCGCGCCTGTACTGGGTGCGCGACGGCCAGCAGGTGGAGCGCACGCGCGACCATTCCTATAGCGAGATGCGCAAGGTCTCGGGCCTGGTGACCCAGTCCAACCGCAACGTGCTGTTCACCTGCCTGGGCTCACCGTCCAAGCCGATTTACGACGTGAGCGACTTCCGGCGACTTGAGCAGGGCGACCAGCTGCTGCTGTGCTCCGACGGCCTGTGGAGCAGCGTGCCCAACCCCGAGATCCTACAGACCATGCGCGGCCGCCCGGTGGCGCAGTTCGTGCCCATGCTCGTGGACGCGGCGCTGCGCCGCGCGGGAGAGGCCAGCGACAACGTCACCGCGCTGGCGCTGGAGTGGGAAACGCCGAACAGCTTCGAGCCGTCCTCCATCTCCACGCAGGAGATCGCCGACGAGGGCTTTGAATCCACGATACAGATGGGGCCGCTCGAAGCATGCGAGGATGAGCTCGACGACGAGGCCATAGAGCGCTCGATCGCCGAGATCAACGCCGCCATACGCCGCTCCGCCGAACGGCACAAAGCCAAGTCCTGAAGCCGGGACCGGCGCGCCGGGCTCACTACTGAACCAATAGCTGATTACGCAAGCGCCACAAGCGCTGGCATGGATTCTTATTATGAAAATTGTGTTGGCCTCCAACAATCGCGGCAAGCTGGCCGAGCTGCAAGCCATGTTCGCGCCCCTGGGCGTGGAGCTGATCCGCCAGGGCGATCTGTTCGAGGGCGAGGCGCCCGAGCCCTATGGCACTTTTGTCGAGAACGCGCTGTCCAAGGCACGGTTTGCGGCCGAGCACACGGGCCTGCCCGCGATTGCCGATGACGCCGGCATGTGCGTGGACCATTTCGGCGGCCTGCCCGGCGTGGACACGGCTTACTACTGCACGCAGTTCGGCTACGAGAAAAGCGACGACAACAATGTGCGCGCTCTGCTCGAGCAGATGCAGGGCGTGGAAAACCGCCGCGCCGCGATGGTCAGCACCCTGGTGGGCGTGCGCTCGCCCAAGGACCCCGAGCCGCTGATCGCCGTGGGCCGGGTCCAGGCTCTGCTCACCACCGAGCGCCGTGGCAGCAATGGCTTTGGCTTTGACCCGGTGCTGCTGATTCCTGAATTGGGCATGACCTTTGCCGAGATGACGCCCGAGCTCAAGCATGCGCACAGCCATCGGGGCCGTTCGTCGCAAGCCATGCTGGCCCTGGTGCGCGAGCGCTGGCTGTAACCCCCCCCTGAGCCGCGTTGCGGCCTCCCCCAGAGGGGGGCGATGCCCTCGCGGCGGGGCGGCGGGGCCGCCTAGGCCCTTGCCAGGTATCTCCGGCTGGGACTGTGCTAGTTTTGGCTGCATCGGCTCTTGCCAGAACTAGATAGAAAAACTCCCCCATGATCCCCATCCAGCCCCAATCGTCAGAGGCGGCCGAAGCCGCCGTGCAGCGCGATATCCAGCATTACATGCGCCCGGGTACGCTGCAGCTGGGCAGTTTGCCGCCGCTGTCGCTCTACGTGCACCTGCCCTGGTGCCTCAAGAAATGCCCGTACTGCGACTTCAACTCCCATGGCTGGAGCAAGAGTGAGGCGCTGCCCGAGGAGCGCTATATAGACGCGCTGATGGCCGATCTGGAAAGCGCGCTGCCGCTGATCTGGGGGCGCACGGTGCACAGCGTGTTCATGGGCGGCGG
>JAFAIY010000155.1 GCA_019236485.1 Comamonas sp.
AGCGCTGGAAGCCGGGCGCTGGTTCACGCTGGACCACAACGGCGCACGCATGCAGGTGCAATATGTGTGGCGCAGCCGCCGCAAGCAGCTGCATCTGTTCGCCTCGCTGGACGGGCATTGCTATCTGCTGCAGCTGCAGCGCATGGCTGCCTATCTGCAAGCCGGTCTGCTGGCCGTGCATGACGAGGAAGCGCTCACGGTGCGCGCCACACGCGATGCGTTGCAGAAAATCCAGGCCAATCCGGAGCGGTTGGCTTAACCCCTGAGGCGCTTTGCGCCCTCCTCCTTTCTCTACGCGCTTCGCGCTAGGGAAGAGGGACGACGCCCTCGCTGCGAGGCGGCGGGGCCGCCTAGGCTCTTGCTTGGCGGGTGTGCCAGCTTTTGTGATGTCAGCTGCGCGTGATGCGCTGATACATGCCACCAGGCAGGCGGGCCACCTGGCCGTCGAGCTCCAGCTCCATCAGCTGTGCCTGCAGATGGGCCGCATCCCAGCCCGTGAGCGCGATCAGCGTATCCAGCGACTGGGGATCGTGGCCCAGAGCCTGCAGCAGCGCCGGCTCCTCGCGGGTCACCTTGTTTTTGATAGCTTCCGGCGCTTGTCCCACAAGGCTTAGAGGCGGGCTGATGCCTTGAAGCTCTTCCAGCACATCGGCGGCCGTTTCCACCAGCTTGGCGCCCTGGCGCAGCAACGCATGGCAGCCCTTGGACTGCGGTGCATGGATGGAACCGGGGATGGCGAAGACCTCGCGGCCCTGCTCGCCGGCCAGGCGCGCCGTAATCAGCGAGCCGGACTGCAGCGCGGCCTCCACCACCAGCGTGCCCTGCGACAGGCCCGAGATGATGCGGTTGCGCTGCGGAAAATGCCGGGGCAGGGGCTCGCTGCCCAGCGGATATTCGCTGACCACCAGTCCATGCAGCGCAATCTGCCGCGCCAGTGCTGCATGGGCGCGCGGATAGACCTGATCCAGCCCCGTGCCCACGATGGCAATGGTATTGGGCCGGCGGCCGTCATAAGCGGCCTGGAGCGCGCCTTCGTGCGAGGCCGCGTCGATGCCTAGCGCCAGGCCCGAGACTATGCACAGCCCCTGCTCGGCCAGGGCCCGAGCCATCTCCTTGGCGTTGATGCGGCCCTGGGCCGAGGGATTGCGGCTGCCCACTATGGCCAGCGTGTTGGGATAGGGAAACCAGGCCTGTTCCGAGGCCAGCAGCGCCTCGGGCCCTTGCACAAACAGCAGCAGCGGCGGGTCTGCGGTCTCCAGCAGGGCCTGCGGATATTGCGGGTGGCCCAGGGGCACGAGGGCATGGGTAATGCCCGTGGCCGGTTCCGCCAGCCAGCGCTCCAGGGCAGCGCTGTGGCGCTGCCAGTCGGGAGGCAGGGCCGCCAGGGCCTGGGCCTGCGCTTCGGTCACGCATTCGCGCCAGGCGGCGGCCGGCAGCTGCCATATCTGCGGTGCGCCGCCGGCCCTGGCCAGCAGGCGCCGCACCGCGCTGCGGCCCAGACCCGGCGTCAGCAGCAGGCGCAGCCAGGCCTGGGACTCGGCGTCATGGTGGAAGTCCTGCTGCACCATGACAGCGCCCGTTTCAGCGCGCCTGCGGCGCCTGCAGGCCGTCGCCGACCTTCACCCCGCGGCTGGTGGAGGTGACGAGCACATAGGAGACCCGGTCGAACACCTTGAAGACCATGGCATAGCCGTTGAACTCGTCGGGCAGCTTCACCACGTCGCGGGTGGGACTGGTCTTGTCCACGATGCGCGCGCCCTTGCTGACCAGTTCCAGCACGGTGCCGATTTCCATGCCGTCCCGCTCGCCCTTGTTGATGGCGATCACCTGGTTCTGGGCCGCGTAGAGCACGGCGGCGTCGCCATAGATGGACACCACGGCGGCGTTGACGGGGTTGCGCGGCGCATGGGGCACATAGCTCAGGTATTGCTGAGCGGGCGAGGGCAACAGGCGGTCGCCGGCCTTGATCTCGTTCTTGGAGCGGGTGATGCTGATGGTGCCGGGAGAAGCCTGGACCAGCTTGCCGCCTTCGGCTTCGACCAATGTTTCCCCCTGGATCACATTGGCGCTGCCCAGGTATTTGGCCTCGTAGCCCAGGACCTCGCCCGTGACGGGATCCTTGAGCGCCACCGCATCGCGGAAGAGGCGGTAGCTGCTGGGCTTGCCGGCGCCGGTTTCCAGCACCGGCCCGCCCGAGCTGCGCACATAGGCGCGGTCGCCATTGGCCATGAGCACGCGCTGGTCCTGCGTGGCGATGATGCGCGGCGCCTGCGCCAGCGTTCCGGCGTCCACCACCAGGGGTTCGGCCAGGAAGGGCTCGATCAGGTGGGGCGGCAGCGTGGGCAGGGCCAGGTCGGACAGCGAGGATTCGCGGGTCTGGGGCGACAGGCGCACCACGCCGGGCTCGCCGCCGGGCGCCGTGGTGGACAGGCGGGCATAGCCGTTGCTGCGCACCAGATACAGCACCTGGCCGGGGTAGATCAAATGCGGGTTGGCGATGCTGGTCAGATTCATGCCCCACAGCTCGGGCCAGCGCCAGGGCTGGCGCAGATACAGGCCCGAGATGCCCCACAGCGTGTCGCCGCGCTTGACGGTGTACTGCGCGGGCGCGCTGGGCGTGAGTTCGTTCTCGGGGATGCCTTGCTGGGCCACTTGCTGTGCGGTGGAGCGCTGGGTGGCAGTCACGGGATAGCTCTGGGCATAGACCGAGGTCAGGGCGGCGACCAGAGTGGCACCTAGGCTCCAGGCACGTGCTGTGGCAAATGCGGTCATGAAAATCCTTCTTGCGGGAATCTGTCCTGCAGCGTCCCTCTCGTCGCTGCGCTGTGGCCGATCTTGGCATAACCGGCCACACAAGTCTTACAAAATAGCGCAAATTCTCGATGCAAGGCCTTGATAGATCAACGTTTATTGGGGTCAGACCAAGCGTTTTGGCGCAAAAATTGGGACAATAACTACAGATTTACCGACAAGCCATGGCCATTCTTCCCATCCTCTGCTACCCAGATCCCCGTCTTCACAAGATCGCCCAGCCTGTGGCGCAGGTGGACGAGCGCATCCAGACCCTGGTGAAAAACATGTTCGAGACCATGTACGACGCCCAGGGCATTGGCCTGGCCGCGACCCAGGTCGATGCACATGAGCGCGTGATCGTGATCGATGTGTCCGAGGAGCGCAATCAGCCCCTGGTGCTGATCAACCCCGAGATCACCTGGGCCAGCGAAGAAAAGCAGATCGGCGACGAAGGCTGTTTGTCCGTGCCCGGCATTTACGACGGCGTGGAGCGCTCCGTCTCCGTCAAGGTCAAGGCGCTGGACGAAAACGGCGTGAGCCGCGAGATAGCCGGCGAAGGGCTGCTGGCCATCTGCATGCAGCATGAGATGGACCACCTGGTAGGCAAGGTGTTTGTCGAATACCTGTCCCCGCTCAAGCGCAACCGCATCAAGACCAAGTTGATCAAGGCCCAGAAGCAAGCCGCCAAGGCTTGAAAGGAGCGTCATCATGCACAGCATCCGCCCGAGAACACTGCTTGCCGCGAGTCTGCTGGCAATAGGGCTGGCGGGCTGCATGGTGCCCCAGTGGCAGAAGCCGGGCATGCCCCAGGCCGAGGTGGAGAAAGGCATGGGCAAGCCCACCGTGGTCGTGCCCTTGCCGGAAGGCGGCACGCGGCTGATCTACAGCCAGCAGCCTGCGGG
>JAFAIY010000525.1 GCA_019236485.1 Comamonas sp.
GGCCTTGTAGCGCTGCACGCCGGCCTGGGGCTTGCCCACACGCTCCATGGTCTGCAGCGCCGTGGGCGGCACGATCCAGTAAACATTTTCGAACGAGCCGCCATAGCCGACATTGCCATGATGGGCCTGGTCCACCGAGATCACGCGACGCAGCTTGGCCAGCACGACCTCCACCGCCACCTTGCCATCCTCCGAGCGGCGCACGGACAGCGGCGCGGCGCGCGCCTCGTCGTGCGCATGGCCCGCATGCGGGCCGTGCTCATGTTCATGGCCATGTTCCTGGCTCTGGCGCAGCGCGGCGGGCAGTTCGCGCTCAATCCACAACTGGCCCTTGCGGCGGTAGACACGGTTGGCATAGACGCTGCTGCGTTGCACGCCGTCGCTGCCAACACTCATGGCCTCGTAGGTGATGCGCAGATCGGCCTCGGGCGTGGCCTGCACGGCGGCCGAGGTGCGGGCCGCGACATCGGCGGCCTTGGCGCTGGCCGAGGCTGCCGCGGGCTTGGCGGTCTGCGCGACGGCCGGCAAAGCCGCCATGGAACAGGCCAGCCAGGCGGCCGCAAGCCAGGAGCCGGACAGGGGACGGAGAGGGAATGCAGAAGAACTCATGAATGACAGGTGATGGGAGCGATAGATGCGCAAAAACCGGCGCCGGGCGCAGGCGCCACGGCTCCGGTTGCAGTCGGCTTCAAGCCAACCGAAATCATGGGAATTACAAGCCTGCGGCTTCCCTGACCTTGGTGAACACCTTGGTGTTGTCCATGGTGCCCTTGAAGATCTTGGCGCCCGCACCGCTGGCAAACAGCATCACGTCGCCGCCGCCGTGGGTTTCGGAGCCAGGCGTGCCCAGGTTGATGCCCACTTCCTGCAGGAAGTTGTCATCGGTGGTGTCCACGGCCGTCAGGTCGTCGCGCGCTGCGCCGCGTGTCG
The DNA here is from genome assembly GCA_019236485.1 of Comamonas sp. Taxonomy (GTDB): domain Bacteria; phylum Pseudomonadota; class Gammaproteobacteria; order Burkholderiales; family Burkholderiaceae_C; genus Comamonas. The sequence continues at coordinate 931 of JAFAIY010000525.1, forward strand.
GTGCAATCCAGGGCTTGTTGCCGTCCTCGGGATTGACCTGGCTGGACGACGTGGCATTGGGGCGGCCGCCATTGCCGAAGACCAGCGTGGTATAGGGCATGCCATTGGCATCCTTGGACAGATTGCCGCTCTGGTAGTCGGCCACCTTGCCGAGGATCGGGTTGCCCAGCTTGGAGTAACCGTTGAACACCATGTTGTGGTCGTGATCGGCGGTGACCACGATCAGCGTGTTCTTCAGGCCCGGGTCCTTTTTCTGCATATAGGCCATGGCGCTCTCTATGGCCTTGTCGAAGGCCAGCGTGTCCTCGAGCGCGCGCTTGGCGTTGGTGCCGTGCAGAGCGTGGTCGATGCGGCCGCCCTCCACCATCAGGAAGAAGCCCTTGTTGTTGCTGCTCAGCACATCCAGCGCCTTGGCCGTCATATCGGCCAGGCTGGGCTCATCCTTGTTCTGCTTGACGCGGTCCAGCTCATAGGACATTTCGCTTTGCGTGAACAGGCCCAGCAGCTTGCCGGCCTTGGTCGCGTCGAGCGCGGCCAGCTTGGTGCCGGTATCCACATAGGTGTAGCCCTTGGCCTGCATCTCCGCCACCAGATTGCGCGTATCGCTGCGCTTGCTGGAGGGGTTCAGCGCCTTAGGCAGATAGTTGCGCTGGCCGCCACCCATGAGCACGTCGACGCCCGCAGTCACAGACTGTTCGGCAATGGTGTTGTAGCCGTTGCGGTTGCAGATATGGGCATAGGTTGCAGCGGGCGTGGCGTGGCCGACACGCGTCGTCGAGACCGCACCTACAGAACGGCCCAGGGCCTTGGAGAGTTCCAGCAGGGTCTGCGCGGGCTGGCCGTTGCCGGGCGGGCAGGTCGTGTCCTCGCCGTTGATGTACTGCTTGCCGCTGCCGTCTACGGCAGAGGTCTCTGCCGACATGGAGATGACCTCGTTGTTCATCTTCACGCCGGTCATATAGGCCGACATGGAAGGCGCGCTGTCCGTGGTCTGGCCGTCGCGCGAGAAGGTCTTGATGCGCGCTGCATACGGCAGAGATTGCATCTGCAGCTTGGCGTATTCGCTGCTCTTGAGCGAGCCGGGCTGTGCTGCCAGCTGCTTTTCGCCCTTGTAGATGCGAGCGGCCGTGACGGTCACCGGGCCCATGCCGTCGCCCAGGAAGAAGATCACGTTCTTGGCCTCGCCGGCCGCGTGGGCGGCGGGCGCCAGCATGGTCAACGATGCGAAGGCGGCCAGAGCGAGGGAGGTCTTGCGGAAAATCGAATGCATTTGGAATTCCTTGGATGCGGTCTTGACAAGGCGCGGCATCACAGGCCGATGCTCTTCTTGATCAGGCTGAATACTTCGGTGTTGTCGATCACACCGGAGAAGTTCTCGGCTCCCAGGCCCTGGGCACCCAGGAACACGTCGGCGCCGCCATGGGTTTCGGAGCCCAGCGGCACCACGGCTTCCTGGAGGTAGTCATTACCAGCCGCAACGGTTTCATCCACGTTGTCACGCGTTTCCACACGCTTGGGACCATTGCCAAAGCCCATGACCGTAAAGGTCTTGCCGTTGACGTCGGTTTCCGGCTTGCCGCTCACATAGTTCTTGACCAGGCCCAGAATGCCGGGGTTGGTGGGCGTGGTCTTGCCCGTGATCTTGTTGTAGCCATTGAGGTTGAGCGTGTGGTCGTGGTCGGCGGTGACGACGATCAGCGTGTTCTTCAGGCCCGGATCGACCTTCTGCATCTTGGCCAGCGCCGCCTTGATCGCGTCGTCAAAAGCCACGGTGTCCTGCAAGGCGCGCTTGGCGTTGGTGGCATGCAGCGCATGGTCAATGCGGCCGCCTTCGACCATCAGGAAGAAGCCCTTCTTCTTGGCCGTCAGCGCATCGATGGCCTTGCCCGTCATCTCGGCCAGGCTGGGCTCCTTGGACGCATCGCGGTCCAGGTCGTAAGCCATATGGTCCTTGGTGAACAGGCCGGCAATCTTGCTGCCGTCCACGGGCAGCTTGTCGAAATCGGCCTTGTTGGCGGCGAAGCTGTACTTCTGCGTCTTGAATTCGGCGATCAGATTGCGCTTGTCGTTGCGCTTGCCGCCATCTTCCTTGGGCGTGAAGTAGCTGGAGCCGCCGCCGAAGACCACATCCACGCCGTCGCCGAGCTTGGCGTTGTAACCGGAGCCGCCGGGAACCAGGGCCGCGGCAATGGTGTTCTCGGCATCGCGGTGGCAGACATGCGAATAGGTCGTGGCCGGCGTGGCATGGGTGATGCGCGCGGTGGAGACCACGCCCGTGCCGTAGCCCGAGGGCTTCATCTGCTGCAGCAGTGTGGGCACGGCCTGGCCGTTGGAAGTCGGGCAGGTGCTGTCATAGTTGACCTGGTAGGGCTTGCCGTTGGCATCCGTGGCCTTGGTCGCGGCCGTCATGGAGATGACTTCGTTGTTCATCTTCACGCCGGTCATATAGGCGGCCATGGAAGGCGCGCTGTCGGTCACCTGGGCGTCGTTCGAGAAGGTGTGGACAAAGGCCGTCTCGGGCAGCTGGTCCATGGTCAGCTCGCCGTCCTCGCCCACGCTGTAGATGCGCGCCGCAGTCATGGTCGTCATGCCCATGCCGTCGCCCAGGAAGAACAGCACGTTCTTGGTCGGCGCCGCGCTCGTGGACGGGCTGTCGCTGCCACCGCAGGCACTGAGCGACAACAGGACGCCAGCCAGTGCACTGCACAACAATTTCTGCTTCATGCGGATTCCCTCATAGATCGGGGGTCTGCCGCATCCCATATGCAACATGCCTCCCGTTAGATTGATGGAGGCACTGTAAAAAACCAACGTGTCAGCGCCATGACTGCTGCATGACAGATCAAGCACCGCCGGGCGCCAGTTGCTGCGCGGCCTGGCCTTGGCGGCATGAAAAAAGCCCTGCCGCAATCAAGCTTGGCAGGGCCTATCAAAGCATAGCTGCTAGCGCAGGCCAGGCCTGCATATCAGCACGAAATCAATATCAAATCATTGATCTGCAGGCGTAGGCAGCTCATTTTTTTGCGCTTCCGCCGGCAGCATGGGAAAGCGGCTGGCCTGCAGCGAGGCGATGCCGAACTCGGCCAGCAGCTGGCGCAGGCGCTCGACCGCGCTGCGCTTTTTGTGGCCGGTGTAGCGGGCCACGATGAGCTCGTTCTTCATGCTGTGCTCCCAGCCCACCAGTTCCGTCACCGTGACCTGGTAGCCGCAGGCCTCCAGATACAGGCAGCGCAGCACATTGGTGATCTGGCTGC
>JAFAIY010000530.1 GCA_019236485.1 Comamonas sp.
CGCCACATAGCGCGGCGCACTGAAATCATGCTGATGCGTGCCGACAAAGCTCGCGGTCTCGATCAGAATGCCGGCCAGCTTGCGGTCGCCTTCCAACCACAGGTCATTGGGCCATTTGATGCCGATCTTGGGCGTGGCGCTGCCGGCAGCCGGCAGATGGGGCTGCAGGCTCTCGGCCACGCTCACCCCGACCGCCAGCGACAGACCCGACCAGTCGCGCGGCGCCAGCGGCAGGCCCAGCGAGAACATCAGCGAATCCCCGACGCCGCTGACCCAGTTGCGCCCCAGCCGACCTCGGCCCTGCGTCTGCTGTTCGGCAATCAGCAGCACCGGCTCCGCCAGCCCGTCGCGGGCGCGGCGCATGAGCTCGGTGTTGCTGGAGTCGATGCTCGGCAGCACCTCGACCGTGAAGCCCGGCAGCTGCGGCGCGACGACTTCCCACAAGGCTTCGGCATTCCAGTGAATCGGCTGAGTCATTTTCTTTATCCAAAATTTCTATGCAGCGAGCACGCCTTGAACAAGCATGCTCCAACTCAGAGACGCCGAGCAAGAGCCGCCTCGCGGCGATGGCGTCGTCCCCCTCCCGCAACGCGAGAGAGGGGGAAGCGGCGGGGCCGCCTAGGCAAAGCCGCTCAGGGGGTGCAGTGAGGCATCGGCGGTTTCCAGCCCCTTTTGGGGGCCAGCATGGTGCCCCGGCAGTTCGCCGCACCGCAGTAGCAGGCATATTCGGCCTTGAGCCTGGCCGTGTAGCGCTCCTCCACCATCAGGCCGTAGTCGTAGCTGAGCTCCTCGCCGGCCGCGATATTGCGCAGCGCCACGATGAAAATGCGGCCGTCGATCTCGTCGGTATAGCAGTTGGGATCGCAGCTGTGGTTGATCCAGCGCGAGGAGTTGCCCTTGTGCGTGGCATCGATCACGCGCTCATCATCGACCTGGAAGTAGAAAGTGTGATTGGGCTGGGTGGGATCATGCGGATGACGGTCCTGCGCCTCCTGCCAGTCAATCACCTCGCCCACGTACTCAATAAGGACTTCGCCTTGCGCAATATCCTGCGCGGCGAAAACGCCTTTGCCATGCACGCCGGAGCGCCGGGTCTGGATACGGCGGCCTGTGGAAGAGGCCAGTGATGTGCGGGGCATGTTTTCTCTGATACTTTGAATATGCACACATGTGCGCATGCGCGCGCGTGAGAAGCGAATTGTATGAGCCTGGATTTCGATCCGGGTTCAGGTGGTTAATGACGACGAGAACACACAATGACTAAAACCCTGGTGATTGCAGAAAAGCCTTCTGTCGCACAGGACATCGTCCGTGCGCTGACCCCGGTGGCAGGCAAGTTTGAAAAACACGATGACTATTTCGAATCCGACCGCTATGTGGTGACCAGTGCGGTCGGCCACCTGGTGGAGATTCAGGCGCCCGAAGAATTCGATGTCAAGCGCGGCAAATGGAGTTTTGCCAACCTGCCGGTGATTCCCCCACGCTTCGACCTCAAGCCCGTGGACAAGACCAAGACCCGCCTGAACGCCGTGGTCAAGCAGGCCAAGCGCAAGGATGTGACCGAACTCATCAACGCCTGTGACGCGGGCCGCGAGGGTGAGCTGATCTTCCGCCTGATCGAGCAATATGCGGGCGGTGCCAAGGGCGGTCTGGGCAAGCCCGTCAAGCGACTGTGGCTGCAATCCATGACGCCGCAGGCGATTCGCGACGGCTTCAACAATCTGCGCAGCGATGCCCAGATGCAAGGCCTGGCCAGCGCCGCGCGCAGCCGCTCCGAAGCCGACTGGCTGGTGGGCATCAACGGCACGCGTGCCATGACGGCCTTCAACTCGCGCGACGGCGGCTTCTTCCTGACCACCGTGGGTCGCGTGCAGACGCCCACGCTGTCCCTGGTGGTGGAGCGCGAGGAAAAGATCCGCCAGTTCGTCAGCCGCGACTACTGGGAAGTGCACGGCACGTTCGACGCCCGGGCCGGCCAGTACCTGGGCAAGTGGTTCAATCCGCAGTGGAAGAAATCGGACGATGCCGAGGCCAAGGCCGACCGCCTGTGGAACAAGGCCGAGGCCGAGGCGATTGCCGCCGCCGTCCAGGGCAAGCCCGCCCAGGTGACGGAAGAGAGCAAGCCCACCACGCAGGCATCGCCCCTGCTGTTCGACCTGACCAGCCTGCAGCGGGAAGCCAACGGCAAGTTCGGCTTCTCGGCCAAGACCACGCTGGCGCTGGCGCAAAGCCTGTACGAGCGCCACAAGGCCCTGACCTATCCGCGTACCGATG
>JAFAIY010000541.1 GCA_019236485.1 Comamonas sp.
CGGCGAGTTCTCTGAACATATCGGTCATGGTACCAGTGAATAAACGACCCAAAGCTACAAAGGATTTGTCATCCAAATGCAGGTTTACAAGGCGCAGCAAGCTATGGTTTCAGTAGCGTCGAGGCACATCCCTTCAAGCCGGCATGCTTCGTCGAAGGGATTCCGAGCAAGGGCCGCCTCGCTGCGATGGAATCGCCCCTCTCTTCGGGAGGGAAGCCGCGTAGCGCCTCGGGGCAGCTACAACCTGAACTCCGCAATCAGCGGCAAATGGTCGGACATGCGCCACCAGATGCGTCCCTTGGGCACTTGCAGGCCCAGCGGCGTGAGGCCGCGCACATAGATATGGTCTAGCTGCGCAATCGGCAGGCGCGAGGGGTAGGTCGAGATGCCCTGGGTTTCCTCAAACTCGAACAGGCCGAAGCCGGCCAGCATGCGCTTGATCTGGTTGCCCCAGTCGTTGAAGTCGCCGGCCACCACCAGCGGGGCGTTGGGCGGCACCTCGCGCTCTATGAAGCGCTGCAGCTGGGCGATCTGGCGGATGCGGCTGCCGTGGATTAGGCCCAGGTGCACGACGATGGAATGCACGCGCTTGCCCTGTATGTCCAGCTCCACATGCAGCAGGCCGCGCTGCTCGAAGCGGTGGTCGGAGATGTCCTCGCGCTGGTAGCCGATCACGGGCCAGCGGCTCAGCAAGGCATTGCCGTGCTCGCCGTCCTTGGTATAGGCATTGGTCAGATACACGGACTCGTAGCCCTCGGGCGCCAGATACTCGGCCTGCGGCACATTGGGCCAGCGGTCGAAGTACGCTTCTTCCTTGCGGTTCATCTTGCGCACTTCCTGCAGGCAGACGATGTCGGCATCGAGCTGCTCCACGGCCAGGCCCAGATTGTGGATTTCCAGGCGCCGGGCCGGGCCCAGGCCCTGGACTCCCTTGTGAATGTTGTAGGTGGCCACGCGCAGTATCTGCGGCTCGGAGGCGGGAAACAGGATTTCAGACATAGATTCCGACTTGTTCATGGCTGCCGCCTAGGCGCGGGCCAGGCGGGCAAGTTCCGGATCGAAACGCGGCAGCAGCAGGATGGCCTCGGCGTTGGAAAAGGAAAAGCAACGCTGGGCGGCATCGCGCCAGTCATGCCAATCATGTGCGGTGTGCTCCCCGGGATTCAAGTGCACCTCGGTGTCGGCCGGCACACGCAGCCCGAAAACCCTCTCCCGGTTCTGCCAGACGCCGGGCGCGTAGCGGTGCTGCCACTCGGGGTAGATGGTGTAGATATTTTCCAGGTTCCAGTCGGACAGGCTGCAGCCCCGGGCCAGAGCGTCGATGCCGGTTTCCTCGCCCACCTCGCGCACGGCGGTCTCGCGCCATTCCTCGTCGAGGCTGTCCTTGCTGCCGGTCACGGACTGCCAGAACGCCCCGCCTTCCGGGGCCGGCGCCGCGCGGCGCAGCAGCAGAACCTTGCCGTCCCCGCGATAGATCACCACGAGCACGGACTCGGGGATCTTGACTGGCGGCGGCTGCACTTGGCTCATCGGTTCATGGTAGCGCGTAGACCGCGGGCCCGGGCGTAGCCTTGTCGGGCACAGGGTCTAGCGCCGCCAACTAGCGTCGCGAACTCCCGGCCTTGGTGGCGACCTCGGGGGGCAGGCTCTTGGCCTGCAGCGCGCGCAGCTGGTGCACCAGCTGGTTGTGGGAGTCGAGAAAAGCCGCGGCGATGACCTTGCCCTCGTTGGTATTGCTCCAGCCGGCGCCGCCCGCACCGCCCAGCCGGCCTATGACCAGGCCTCCCACGCCCAGATCGGTGGCGCGGGCCGCACCGGTGGCCGCGGCCACCTGCTCGGTGGTTTCGGTATCGGTCAGGAACAGCGCGGTCTGCGCCTCCTTGAACCTGACCTTCTCGGCCATGCCCGCCAGACCGGCCAGATCGCGCAGCACGGGAATCATGGCGATGAGGCCCGACAGGCCACCGCCCGCGTTCTGCTCGCTGAAGGTCAGGCTGGGCACCAGTTGGTACTGCGCCTCGTAGCCCCGGCCTTTCTGCACCGTGCCGTCCTTGCGCAGCACGCCCGCATCGCGCAGCTCGCCCTCGCGCAGCGTGCCCTGCAGGCCCACATTGCGGTCCACCACGCGGAAACAGCCGCTTTGCTGGGCCAGCAGCTTGATCAGCGGCACGGGCGTGGCCGGCAGCTGGCCGTTGCCATAGGGCATGACATAGCCGCCGGGATTTTCCACCAGCGCCACGGTGGCGATGGGAGAATCGCAGGTCTCCAGGGACATGGCCGCATTGCGCGTGCCCTGGGGCCCCGCCGAGCCCGAGATCTCGGAGCCGCCCGCGCCCAGCTCGGTGCCTTTTTCGCTGCAGCCGCCCAGCATCGCCGCGGCCCAGACGGCCAGCATGCAGCCGCCTACTCTCCACATCAAAACCATAGCAGCCTGCGCCTTCATATCCTTGAACCTGAAGTGACGGAGCTTGCAAAGCGCTGGATGGTGCGCGCCGCAAGCTCACAAATAAAAACGCCACCCAGCTGTTCGCTGAATGGCGTTCGCACTATCCCACAGGCTTGCCCGCGGGCCAAGATTTATTCGAGCCGCGACACCTGGGTGCCACAGCCCGGCCTCAGGCCTCGGTGGTCACCACCGCGGGGTTGCGCAGCTTGATGTGCAGCTCGCGCAGCTGCTTCTCGTCCACGGGCGAGGGGGCCTGGGTCAGCAGGTCCTGGGCGCGCTGGGTCTTGGGGAAGGCGATCACGTCGCGGATGGACTCGGAGCCCGTCATCAGCGTGATCAGACGGTCCAGGCCGAAGGCCAGGCCGCCATGCGGGGGTGCGCCATACTGCAGCGCGTCCAGCAGATAGCCGAACTTCGCGCGCTGGTCTTCGGGCGAGATGTTCAGAGCAGCAAACACCTTGGCCTGCACGTCAGCGCGGTGGATACGCACCGAGCCGCCGCCCAGCTCCCAGCCGTTGAGCACCATGTCGTAGGCCTTGGCGATGCACTTGCCGGGATCGGTGACCATGAGTTCCTCGTGGCCGTCCTTGGGCGAGGTGAACGGGTGGTGCACGGCCACCCAGCGGTCGGCTTCCTCGTCATGCTCGAACATGGGGAAGTCCACCACCCACAGCGGTGCCCACTTGTCTTCGAACAGGCCGCTCTTCTTGGCGAATTCGCTGTGGCCGACCTTCAGGCGCAGCGCGCCGATGGAGTCGTTGACGATTTTTTCCTTGTCGGCGCCGAAGAACAGCAGGTCGCCGTCCTGAGCGCCGGTGCGCTTGAGGATCTCGGCGATCGCGGCATCGTGCAGGTTCTTGACGATGGGCGACTGCAGACCGTCACGGCCCTTGGCCACTTCGTTGACCTTGATCCAGGCCAGGCCCTTGGCGCCGTAGATCTTGACGAACTCGGTGTAGCTGTCGATCTCGCCGCGCGAGATGGCAGCGCCGCCGGGCACGCGCAGGGCCACGACACGGCCGCCCTTGGTGGTGGCGGGGGTGGAGAAGACCTTGAAGTCCACGTCGACCATGACTTCGGTCAGCTCGGTGAACTCGAGCTTGACGCGCAGGTCGGGCTTGTCCGAACCGAAGCGGAAGGCCGCGTCCTGGTAGGTCATGATGGGGAACTCGCCCAGATCCACGCCCAGCTGGGTCTGGAACACTTCCTTGATCATGCGCTGGAAGATGGCGCGGATCTCTTCCTCGTTCAGGAACGAGGTTTCGCAGTCGATCTGCGTGAACTCGGGCTGGCGGTCGGCGCGCAGGTCCTCGTCGCGGAAGCACTTGGTGATCTGGTAGTAACGGTCGAAGCCCGAAACCATCAGCATCTGCTTGTACAGCTGGGGCGACTGGGGCAGAGCGAAGAACTCGCCGTCATGCACGCGCGAGGGCACGAGGTAGTCGCGCGCGCCTTCGGGCGTGGACTTGCCCAGCATGGGGGTCTCGATGTCGATGAAGCCTTCCTTGTCCAGGAAGTTGCGCACCTGGATGGCGGTCTTGTAGCGCAGCATCATATTGCGCTGCATCACGGGACGGCGCAGGTCCAGCACGCGGTTGGTGAGGCGCACGGTTTCCGACAGGTTTTCCTCGTCCAGCTGGAACGGAGGCGTGACGGAGGCGTTGAGCACATTGAGCTCGTGGCACAGCACTTCGATCTGGCCGCTCTTGAGCTTGTCGTTGGTCGTGCCTTCGGGACGCGCACGCACCACGCCCTTGACCTGCACGCAGAACTCGTTGCGGATGCCTTCGGCGGTCTTGAACATCTCGGCGCGGTCGGGGTCGCAGACCACCTGCACATAGCCTTCACGGTCGCGCAGGTCGATGAAGATCACACCACCGTGGTCGCGGCGGCGGTTCACCCAGCCGCACAGCGTCACGGTTTCGCCCATCAGGGCTTCGGTCACCAGACCGCAGTAATGAGAACGCATTGCCATGAAAATTCTTCCTGCACCTTAGGGGTGCGACAAGGTTGTTTGTTTGGATTCTTCGATGGCCGTGAGGTCCGGCGGAGCCACCACACCCATCGAAACAATGTATTTGAGCGCGGCATCCACGCTCATTTCCAGCTCTATGCACTCGCTCTTGCGCACCAGCACAAAGTAGCCGCCCGTGGGGTTGGGCGTGGTGGGCACGAACACGCTCAGGTATTCGTCGCGCAGCAGGGCTGCGACCTCGCCACCCGGATGGCCGGTGACAAAGGCCACGGTCCAGACCCCTTCGCGCGGCCACTGCACCAGCACGGCGGTGCGGAAGGCATTGCCGCTATCGGAGAACACCGTGTCCGAGACCTGCTTGACGCTCGAATAGATGGAGCGCACCACGGGAATGCGGCGCACCAGGGCGTCGCCCCAGTCCACGAGCTTGCGCCCGATGAAATTGCTGGCCACGCCGCCCACGAGCAGCAGAATCAGCAAGGTCAGAATGACGCCAAAGCCCGGGATATGCATGCCCAGCAATCTGTCGGGCTGCCAGGCCTCGGGCAGTATGGCCAGAGTCTGATCCAGCGTGCCTATGATCCAGTTGAGCACGCCCAGCGTGATCACCAGCGGGACGATGACCAGAAGACCTGCAATCAACCACTTGCGCAATGCAGACATAGTGAAAGTGTGCCTCAGGAATTGGCGGTGGCAGGGGCGGCAGCGGCTGCAGGTGCAGCGGCGCTGTCACTGGACGAGGAGGTGCTTGCAGCCGGCTTGCTGCCGCCGTTCTTGAAGTCCGTGGCATACCAGCCAGAACCCTTGAGCTGGAAGCCCGGAGCGGTGAGCTGCTTGGAAAAGGCCTCGGCCCCGCAAGCTGGGCACACGGTCAGCGGCGCGTCCGAGATTTTCTGCAGCACATCCTTGGTGTGACCGCAGGAGTCACACTTGTATGCATAGATAGGCATAGCGCTAAAAACGAGGGAAGTGCAAAAACCCTCAATTATAGGCGCCGCCCCTTGTTTTGCTGCGCTGGCCGGCGAGCAGCTCCTCGCCGGCTTCCGCTCTCAGGCCTCGAGCTGGGCGTAGAACTCGATTTCGCGGTGATGGTTGCTGACCCACTGGGGCAGCAGCGAGCCCGAAAGCATGCCGCAGACCGCGGCCAAAAGACCAGCCAGCTGCTGGGGGAAAGCCTGATTCAGCGCCGGGGTGATCATGAACACCAGCCACACGCCTATGCCCAGCACCACGGCGGCGATCGCCCCCTGGGTGGTGGCGCGCTTCCAGTACAGGCCGAAGACCAGGGGCACAAAAGCCCCCACCAGCGGCACCTGATAGGCGCTGGCCACCAGCTCGTAGATGGGCGTGCCCTGCATCACGATGGAATAGCTCAGCACGCAGGCCGCAAACACCAGCACGCTGAGGCGCATGGTCCTGAGGTTGTCCCTGTCGTCGGTATAGGGCCTGAACTGGCGCCAGATGTTCTCGGTAAAGGTCACGCTGGGAGCCAGCAAGGTGGCAGAGGCGCAGGACTTGATGGCCGACAGCAGCGCGCCGAAGAACAGCACCTGCATGGCAAACGGCATCTTGTCCATCACCAGCGTGGGCAGCACCTTCTGCGGATCGTCGGCCAGCAGGGCCGTGGCCTCGGTCGGCATGATGATGAGAGCGCTGGCCACAAGGAACATGGGCACGAAGGCGAAGATCACATAGCAGGCGCCGCCGATCACGGTGCCGCGCACGGCCGACTTCTCGGTGTCGGCCGACATCACGCGCTGGAAGATGTCCTGCTGGGGGATGGAGCCCAGCATCATGGTCACGGCCGCTCCTATGAAGAACACGATCTCGTGCCAGCTGGGCTCGGGCAGGAACCTGAACAGATCGCGGCTGGTGGCCAGATCCACCACCTTGCCGGCGCCGCCGGCCATGTCGCCCGCGAAGAAGGCCAGCACCAGCAGACCGACTACCAGAATGATCATCTGCACGAAGTCCGTCACGGCCACCGACCACATGCCACCAAACAGCGTGTAGACCAGCACCGAGAGCACGCCGATCGTCATGCCCAGGGGAATGCTGACCGCACCGCCCGAGAGCAGATTGAACACCAGGCCCAGGGCCGTGACCTGAGCCGAGACCCAGCCCAGGTAGCTGATCATGATGATCAGCGAGCAGATGATCTCTATCGTGCGGCCGTAGCGCGCGCGGTAGTAGTCGCTGATGGTCAGCAGATTCATGCGGTAGAGCTTGGCCGCAAAGAACACGCCGACCAGGATCAGGCACATGCCCGCGCCGAACGGGTCTTCCACCAGCGCATGCAGACCGCCTTCGAGGAACTTGGCGGGCACACCCAGCACCAGCTCCGACCCAAACCAGGTCGCGAAGGTGGTGGTGATGATCATGTACAGGGGCAGGTGGCGCCCGGCAATGGCAAAGTCGGCCGTGTTCTTCACCCGTTTGGCCGCCCACAGGCCTATGCCTATGGTCACGAGCAGGTAGGCAATCACCATCGAGAGCAGCACGCTGGCACTCCTCAGACAAATATGTGGATGTTCAGAAACGCAGGCGCAGCAGGATCTGCAGCAGCACCAGCCCGATCACAAAGCCTATGCCGCCGCAGAGGATGGCTTGCAGCAATCGATTGGTGGTCTTTTGCTGCTTCAGCAGCTCCTTGAGCAGGGCCTCGTTGTCGCCGCCGCTGCCCTGCTTGGACAGGTACTGGTAGAGCACGCGCGGCATGTCGGGCAGGAGCTTGGCGTAGCGCGGCGCCTGGGCCTGCAATTCGCGCCACAGCCGCTGCGGCCCCATCTGCTCCAGCATCCACTTCTCGAGGAAAGGCTTGGCCGTGCTCCAGAGATCGAGGTTGGGGTCGAGCTGGCGCCCCAGGCCTTCGATATTGAGCAGGGTTTTTTGCAGCAGCACCAGCTGCGGCTGGATCTCGACCTGGAAGCGGCGCGAGGTCTGGAACAAGCGCATTAGCACCATGCCCAGCGAGATCTCGGCCAGCGGACGGTCGAAATAAGGCTCGCAGACCGCGCGTATCGCGGCCTCCAGTTCTTCCACGCGGGTATTGGCGGGCACCCAGCCGCTTTCCACATGCAGCTCGGCCACGCGCTTGTAGTCGCGACGGAAAAAGGCCAGGAAGTTCTGCGCCAGATATTCCTTGTCGAACTCGGTCAGCGTGCCGACGATGCCGAAGTCCAGCGAGATATAGCGGCCGAAGGTCTCTGGCTCCAGGCTGACCATGATGTTGCCCGGGTGCATATCGGCATGGAAGAAGCCGTCGCGAAACACCTGGGTGAAAAAGATGGTCACGCCATCGCGCGCCAGCTTGGGAATGTCCACGCCGGCTTCGCGCAGGCGCTCCACCTGACTGATGGGCACGCCGTTCATGCGCTCCATCACCATCACGTCGGTGTGACAGAAGTCCCAGAAGATCTCGGGGATCAGGACCAGGTCCAGGCCTTCCATATTGCGGCGCAGCTGCGCGGCGTTCGAAGCCTCGCGGATCAGGTCCAGCTCGTCGTGCAGATAGTTGTCGAACTCGGCGACCACTTCCTTGGGCTTGAGCCGCTTGCCGTCGTGCGACAGCGCTTCCAGCCAGCCCGCCATCATGTGCATCAGCGCCAGATCCTTGTCGATGACGGATCTCATGCCGGGGCGCAACACCTTGACCGCCACCTCGTGCTCCTGCCCACTTTTGTCGCGGACCACGGCAAAGTGCACCTGGGCAATCGAGGCGCTGGCGACCGGCTGGCGGTCGAAGCTCAGGAAGATCTGGTCAATGGGCTTGCGAAAGGAGCGCTCTATGGTGTCCACCGCGATCTGCGAATCGAAAGGCGGCACGCGGTCCTGCAGCTTGGCCAGCTCCTCGGCCACATCGGGCGGCATCAGGTCGCTGCGCGTGGACAGCACCTGGCCGAATTTCACGAAAATCGGGCCCAGCTCCTCTAGCGCCTCACGCAGGCGCTGGCCGCGCGGCTTGTCCAGCTTGCGGCCGAAGGTGAGCACGCTGCGCACTTTGCGCAGCCAGGGATGGGGCAGGCCGGAGAGCACCAGCTCGTCCAGGCCATAGCGGAACACCACCCAGAGGATGGCCCAGCCTCGCAGGAAACGGCTCATGGCTGGGTGTAGCCGTTGCCGGGCATGGCAGCCACGGGCGCGGTGTTCACGGGAGCCGCGGCCTCGGCCGCGGCAGCGCTCTTGCCGCCCATGCGTGCGCCCACAAACTGGCGCAGGCCCTGGGCCGCGGTACGCGCCAGCTTGGCGACGGTGTGAGCCGGCACATCGCCGATCACGCGGGCCAGGTCCTCCTCCACATCCCACTGCACGTTGTCGACCAGCCAGTTGATCTCGGCCGCGAACTGCACATCGCCTTCGATGCGGATCGCGGGCTTGTCCCCGCGCAAAGCGGTCTGGGCCAGGGAAAGCGGCGAGGTTTCGGTGATCTCGAGCAGCAGGTCGGGCTCGGCGCCGGCAGGCGCCACATCGAACAGGCCGGCCGGCGTGACCAGCAAGGCCATGGAATACTGGCGCCATTGCACGCGGGCGGTACGCCCTTTCTGGCGCACGAGGCGCTCCATGGCTTCCTGCTCCTGCATCAGCACATGGTTGAGAAACAGCACCAGACGCTGGTGCATTTCACTCACCAGCCATTCGGGAGCTTGAGGACCGGCCATCACGCGTTCGACGAGACCGCCCAGAAAAGAAAAAGGGGACTGTGTTGCCATAGTCCCCGATTATTCCTGAAATTAATCTCCCCCCTGTGGCGCTGTGCGCCTTCCCCCCGAGGGGACGGCGCCTTCGCTGCGGGGCAGCCCTTGCTCGGCGCCCCTGGTGTAGGGCTTGCTCGGCAAGGATATGCTGTTTTATTGCAGGGCTTGCACGCCTGCAACCAGCCAGCCGCTGGCGCCGTTCTTGGGCTTGGTCATGTTCCAGACCTCGCGGAAGGGGCTGGGGCCGGCGGAGGCTTCCTCGCGGATCATGCCCGAGAACTCCACGCTGGCCATGTAGTCGTTGCCCAGGTCCTCGATGCCCAGCAGCTGGGCGTCGATCATCAGCACCTCGGTGTGGTTGGGCTCGCCGGGACGCTGGGCCTCGCGTTCGGAAAGCTGGCTGCGGATTTCCGACAGCATCTCGTCGGTCATCATGGAGCGCAGCGTGGTGATGTCGGAACGGTCCCAGGCCGACTGCAGCGTGACGAAGTTGCGCTTGGCCGCGGTCAAGAAGCCTTCGGTATCGAAACCGGCAGGCACGCCCCAGTTCTGCGAGCCGGCCAGGGCCGAGCCGATCATGGAGCCGCCGGCGGCAGCAGCCTCGGGCAGGTGATTCTGCTCCCAGGGACGGGCCGAGGCATCGTTGCCCACTTTTTCGGGGTTGTACTGGCGGGACTGCGGCGCATTGACATCGCCACCCAGATTGCCCGCGCCCTGGAAGGCGAACGGGCTGCTGGCGGCCTGCATGGCGGGCGCGGCATTGCGGCGGCGCATGAACATGCCGATGACCGCCATGATGACCATGGCCAGCAGGGCGATCAGCAGGATGTTGCCGAAGGCCTCACCCAGGCCCAGCGAGTGCGCGAGCCAGGCCAGGCCCAGGCCTGCGGCCAGGCCGCCCAGCATGGCGCCCCAGGGCTTCTTGGGCTGGGCAGCGGGCGCTGCCGGCGTGGCGGGACGGTTTTGCTGGGCCGCATTCTGCTGCGGCGCCTGTTGCGAATTCTGGGCCGGGGCACGAGAGGCTTCACGTTGCGTGACGTTGCCCGACTGTTTGCCAAACGATGAGCCACCGCCCATGCGCTTGGCATCGGCCTGCCCATGCGCCACGACCAGCATTGCCACCAAAACGATTGACCACAGTTTTCTCATGCCATCTCCCTTCCTATCAAAACCAGAAAAATAACTAAAAATCGGTTTCCTCAAACGCCATGCAAGGCCGGCGGTGCGTGAAACCGGCAAGGCCGCAGTCCCCGAGGGACGGCCGCCGCTCAGAGGATCAGCACTTGATCCCCACATGCAAGGCGCAGACGCCTCCCGTCATGTTGTGATAATCCACATGGCCGAAGCCGCATTGCTGCATCAAGGCCTTGAGTTCCTGCTGGCCCGGGTGCATGCGGATGGACTCGGCCAGATAGCGATAGCTTTCCGAGTCGCCGGCAATCAGCTTGCCCATGCTCGGCAGGACCTTGAACGAGTACCAGTCATAGACTTTTTCCAGGGGCTTGGCCACCTTGGAGAATTCCAGCACCAGCAGCTTGCCGCCGGGACGCAGCACGCGGTTCATTTCCTTGAGCGCGGCATCCTTGTGCGTCATATTGCGCAGGCCGAAAGCCACGCTGACCAGATCGAAGTGGTTGTCGGGGAAAGGCAGCTTTTCGGCGTCGCAGACCAGCGTGGGCAGGATCACGCCCTTGTCGGTCAGGCGGTCGCGCCCCACGCGCAGCATGGCCTCGTTGATATCGGTGTGCACCACCTGGCCCGAGGCGCCGACCTTCTTGGAAAACGCCAGTGCCAGATCGCCAGTGCCGCCTGCGATGTCCAGCGCCTTGTCGCCCTCCTTGAGGTTGGCGACCATAACGGTATAGGCCTTCCAGGCACGGTGCAGGCCACCCGACATCACGTCGTTCATGATGTCGTATTTGGATGCCACGGAGTCGAACACACCGCGCACGCGGCTGGCCTTCTCGCTTTCATCGACCGACTGGAATCCGAAGTGTGTGGAGCTCATAACAATGAATGCTAAGCAGGCAGTGCTCGCGCGTACAGCGACAACCCCGTGTGGCTACAGGCTTTGAAGCACTATGGTTTTTAAAGGAATCAGCCTATGGCGCTTATTCACAGAGCGTCATAAGCTATCGTTAATATAGCATCAGCCTCAATAACCCTGCGCGCGGCACATGGGCCATGTGGCACTTGGGGCACGCCCGCGGCGGCTCAGTGCACGCTGCAGCCGTGGCCGCCCGCGCCTTTTTCGGGCATGGGCGTGTCGCGATCCAGGCCCGCATCCGCGAGGCGCTGCAGATACTGCTGCCATAGCGCGTCCTGCTGGCTGCCCAGCTGGTACAGGTATTCCCAGGTGTAGAGGCCGCTCTCGTGGCCGTCGCTGAAGAAGGGCTTGATCGCGTAGTTGCCCACGGGCTCGATGGTGGTGATGCCGACCTCGCGCTTGCCGGTCTGCAGCACTTCCTGGCCCGGGCCATGGCCTTGGACCTCGGCCGAGGGCGAATACACGCGCAGCAGCTCGAACGGAATGCGGAAGGTCTTGCCGTCCGAGTAGGACACCTCGAGCACGCGCGATGCGCCGTGCACAGTCAGGGATTCGGGGGTGGGAGTATGGGCTTGCAATCCGGCCATCTCGCTCTCCTTTTCAAGGCATGAAAGAACAGCCCCGGGCCGCTCTTTCTCTCTCCACGCGGGAGAAGGGAAACATCAGGCCGCCCAGCGGCTCAAGGCCTGCTGCAGTGCGGCATCGACCTCGGGCAGCTGGCGCGCGAGCTCGGCCTCTCTGGCCTCGTCGCGCGGTCTTTGCGCGGGCGCCCAGACCGAGCCCGGAAAGTGGCTGTCCCAGTCGTGACGCGCGATCACATGCCAGTGCAGATGGGCCACCATATTACCCAGGGCCGCCAGATTGATCTTGGTGGGCGAGAGCTGCTCACGCAGCACCTGCTCCACCACGGCCACGGCCTCCATGCAGAGGCCGCGCTCTGCGGCGCTCAGATCCGAGAACTCGGCCACATGCTCATTCCAGACCACGCGGTAGAAGGCCGGAAAACCGGCTTCTGCCGCGCGGATCACGCGCAACTCGTCGTTGCGCCAGATCGGCACGCCGCCATCGGCGGCGCACAGAGGACAGTTGTCTTGATGGCTCATGACGACCTCAGACCAGCACGCGCTGGATGCCGCCCCGGTTGGCCCGCTGCACATACTCGGCCATCCAGTTCTCGCCGAGGATGTCGCGAGCCATCTCGACCACGATGTAGTCGGCTTCGAGCAGGCCG
>JAFAIY010000181.1 GCA_019236485.1 Comamonas sp.
GATTCCCGGCAACTGGAAACCCTATCTGGAAAAGCTGCCCAATGACCCCTGGGGCAATCCTTATCAGTATCTGAACCCCGGCGTGAAGGGAGCGATCGACATCATGTCCTTCGGCGCCGATGGCAAGGCCGGCGGTGAGGGCAAGGACGCGGATATCGGCAGCTGGCAATAGCCCGAGCGATTGATTTCACTGTGCGCGACCTTCTCATGGATCTGGCACATCCCTCCTTCGGGACGGCCAGTCAGGGCCTAAGCCGGCCGCGCAGCCCCGCAACGTGGGCTGCCGTCGCCCCCCCGAGGGGAGGGCGCAAAGCGACTCAGGGGGGATTCACCTTGCTTGAATTGCTGGTCGTGATTTCCATCATGGCGCTGGCGACGGCCGGGGTGAGCCTGGCCATCCGCGACAGCGGCGAGCAGCAACTGGAGCGCGAAGCCCAGCGCCTGGCCACGCTGCTGGAGTCGGCCCGCGCCCAAGCGCGCACCAATGGCGCATTGGTGATCTGGCGCCCCATGCCCCAGGGCTTTCGCTTCGAAGGCCTGCCCCAGGGCGTGAAGATGCCCAGCCAGTGGCTGCAGGCCGCCGTGCTGGTGCAGCCCGGAACGCCCGTGGTGCTGGGGCCTGAGCCGCTGATCCCGCGCCAGACCATCACCCTGTCGCTGCCGGACTCCGCGTCGCCGCCGCTGCAACTGGTGACCGACGGCCTGCGCCCGTTCAGCGTGCAGAGTCTGCAGGTGCAGCGATGAAGAAACGTCTGCCGCAGCAGGGCTTCACGCTGATCGAGGTGCTGGTCGCCGTAGGCATGGTGGCCGTGGCACTGCTGGCTGGCCTGCAGGCCAGCAACGCACTCACCCGCAATGCCCAGCGCCAGGCCGATACCATCCTGGCCCAGACCTGCGCCCAGAACGAACTGGTGCGGCTGCGGCTGATCAACCAGATGCCCGCCGTTGGAGACAGCAGCCTCCCCTGTCAGCAACTGGGACGGCAGCTGCAGGTTCAGCTCAGCGTGCGCCCCACGCCCAACCCCAGCTTCAGGCGCGTCGACGCCCAGGTGTTTGCCGACTCGGCCCCCGTGCTGCGGGTCTCGACCATTGTGGGGCGGTATTGATGCCCCCCCCTGAGTCGCTTTGCGCCTTCCCCCCAGGGGGGACGACGGCCTTTGCAGCGGGACGGCCCTTGCTGGCCGTCCCTGGCTTGGCTCATGCCGGTTTTATGTCTCACCGACCTACTTCAGCTCCCCAAAAAAACCGGGGTCGAGGCTTCACGCTGATCGAGCTTCTGGTGGCAATGGCCGCCATGGCCTTGCTGGCCATCATGAGCTGGCGCGGGCTGGACGGCATGATCCGCACCCAGGAGAGCACCCGCATCCAGGGCGAGCAGCAGGCCGTGCTGCAGACCGTGCTGGCCCAGTGGAATGCCGACCTCAATGCGCTCATGCCGCTGGAAAACCGCCAGGTGCTGGACTGGGACGGCCAGGTGCTGCGCCTGACGCGCAAGAGCAGCGCCGCCATAGACACGGGCGCGCTGGTCGTGGCCTGGAGCCGCCGCAATGTGGACGGCCGGTTCCAGTGGCTGCGCTGGCAGTCGCTGCCGCTGCGCACGGCCAGCGAATGGAACGATGCCTGGACCCAGGCCGCGCAATGGGGGCGCAATCCGTCCAGCGACCAGACGCGCCGCGAAACCGTGCTGCTGCCTCTGGACCTCTGGCGCGTCTATTACTACCGCAGCAATGCCTGGACCAATCCGCAGTCCAGCGATGCCAGCAGCTCCGCCGGCGCCGCCACCGGCAACCATCTGCCCACGGTGCCCGATGGCATACGCATAGAGCTCACGCTGCCGCCGGGCCGCGCCATGAACGGCATGCTGACCGTGGACTGGGTCAACCCGCTGCGCGCCAATAACAGGTCATGACTCCCCCTATGTCGCTTCGCTCCTTCCCCCTGAGGGGGACGACGCCTTCGCCGCAAGGCGGCTCTTGCTCGGCGTCTCTCACCCGGGGCGCGCAAGTTACTGTCCGTCGCCAGCGCGGCGCCGCGCTGCTGGCCGCCATGCTGACCGTGGTGCTGGTGGCCACGCTGGCCTCGGCCGCGCTGTGGCAGCAGTGGCGCGACGTGGAAGTGGAAAGTGCCGAGCGCAACCGCGTGCAGGCCAACTGGCTGCTGCTGGGCGCGCAGGACTGGTCGCGCGTGGTGCTGCAGGAAGACTCGCGCGCCAACCGCAACAATCCCATAGACCATCTGGGCGAGCCCTGGGCCGTGCCGCTGCAGGAAGCGCGGCTGTCCACCTTTCTCGCCGCCAAGAACAATGTCAGCCAGGTCGACGATGGCCAGGCCGAGGTGCAGGACGCATTCCTGTCCGGCGAAATTGTCGATCTGCAGGCACGGCTGAACCTGCGCAATCTGCTGGGCAGCGCGGGCCAGACGGTGGTGGAGGAAGAGCTCAAGCCTTTCATCAGGCTGTTTGCGCGGCTGGGCCTGCCCGCCAGCGCGGTCCAGCAGATCGCCACGGCCCTGCAGCAGGCGGCGCGCGGCAAGGCGCAAGACGCGGCGCTGATGCCGCGCACCGTGCGCCAGCTGGTCTGGCTGGGCCTGGATCCGCGCCTGGTGGCCCGCATCGAGCCCTATGTCACCCTGCTGCCCGAACGCACCGCCGTCAACATCAATACGGCCAGCGCCGAGGTGCTGTATGCCAGCGCCCCCAAGCTGGACTGGTCCAGCGCCGGCCAGCTGGTGCAGCTGCGCGACGCCACGCCTTTCAAAACCCTGCAGGCCGCGGCCAAGGCGCTGGGCATTGCCGACGCCTTCGAGGGCAGCTCGCACTCGGTCACCACCGAGTATTTCGAGGCCCGCGGGCGCCTGCGGCTCGGCGACAACGTCTTGAGTCAGCGTTCGCTGCTGCAACGCAAGGACATGAATGTCACCACGCTGTGGCAGGAGCAGGCCGATTGGGGTATGCCCGCGGTTGTGTCGCCATGACTCCTTGATGTCACATTGCTCTCATAGAATGCTGCATTCCCCCCATGAGCACCTTGTTGATACAGCTGCCCGCGGAATACGCCAGTGCAGCCAGTGAATATTCCTACGTTCTGAGCAACGACGGCCAGCACGCCCAGCGCAGCGGTCGGGCTGCGGCGTCCCTGCTTCCCGCCATGGGCCGCGCCGGCCAGGTGGTGGCCGTGATCCCCATGGCACGCCTGTCCTGGCACGGCGTCACCCTGCCGCCTGGCCTGAATCCGCACAGCCGCAGACAGCAGCCGCGCGTGCGCGCCGTGCTGGACGGCCTGCTCGAAGAAAAACTGCTCGACGACCCCGCCCAATTGCATCTGGCGCTGGCAGGCGATACCGCCGGCGAGCCAAGCTGGGTCGCAGCCTGCGACAAGGCCTGGCTGCAAGCCCATCTGCAGGCACTCGATGCCGCGGGCCATGGCGCCAGCCGCATCGTGCCCGAGCTATGGCCCACGGCCCAGCCGCAGCTGCTGCTTTGCGGCGATGTCGCCGATGCCCAGCTCTGCGCCACAGGCCTGGACGGCAAAGCCGGCCTGGCCAGGCTGCCGCTGCGGGCCGATGCGGCCCTGCTGCAAGCCCTACTCGGCGCCCTGCCCCAAGATCTGCCGCTGCTGGCCGAGCCCCAGCTCACGCCGACGGCCGAGACCCTGCAGCGCCCGGTCAGCATCCATACCAGCGCCCAGCGCCTGCTCGCGGCCAACGGCTTTGGCGGCGATCTGGCCCAGTTCGATCTGGACCTGGGCCACAGCACCCGTCTGCGCCGCCGCCTGCTCGATGCCTGGCAGAGCTTTGCCAAGGCGCCGCAGTGGCGCGCCGCACGCTGGGCAGCAGGCCTGGCCGTCGTGGCCCAGCTCGCGGGCCTGAACGCCTGGGCCGTGAAGGAAAACCGCGCCATCGCCCTGCGCCAGCAACAGGCCAGACAGGTCTTGCAGACCACCTTCCCGCAGGTGCCGGTGATTGTCGATGCGCCGGTGCAGATGCAGCGCGAGCTGGAAATGCTGCGCAGCAACTCGGGCGCGCTCTCAAGCAGCGATCTCGAGTCGCTGCTGGGCGCCAGCGCCGCCATAGGCGGCATGTCCAATGCCAAGACCCTGCAATATCAGGACAAGCAGCTGCGCATCTCCGGCCTGGAGCTCTCCGCGGAAGCTCTGGCCGATGCCCAGCAAGGCCTGGATGCGAGCGGCTTTGCGCTGCAGCGCGAAGCCAACGACCTGCTGCTCACCGCAAAGGCCAGACCATGAAACCGCAGCAGACTCTGGAACAAGCCCTGGCGCCACTGCGCCAGCGCTGGCAGGCCCTGGCCCAGCGCGAACAGAATATGCTGCTCGTCGCAGGCGCGATGGTGCTGCTGGCCCTGGTCTGGTGGATCGCTCTGGCGCCCGCACTGCACAGCCTGCGCACGGCCCCGGCACGCCATGCGGCGGCCGAGCGCGAGCTGCAGCAGATGCTGCAGCTGCAGGCCCAGGCCGAGCTGCTGCGCCAGCAGCCCCAGAACACCGGCAGCGACGCCAAGACCCAGCTGCAGCAATCGCTGAGCGCCGAACTCGGCAGCAGCGCCCAGCTGCAATGGCTGGGCGGCCGCGCCCAGATCACGCTCACCCATGCACCGGCCCCGGCGCTGGCCCGCTGGCTGGCCCAGGTCCGCGACAACAGCCATGCGGCCGTGGCCGAGATGAAACTCAACCGCCTCGCCAGCAGCGCCGAGGCCGAGGCCATCACCCGCTGGAGCGGCAGCCTGCTGCTGGACCTGCCCGGCATGGCCGAGTCCCGCTAGCAGCGACCGTCCAGCGATGAGCCCCCGCCAGCCTCCACGACCCGCCCCGCGCTCCCCGAGCCTGCCGCGTTCACCGCGCGCCTGGGCCGTGACCGGGGCTGTATGCGGTGCCCTGCTCGCGACCGTTCTCTGGGCGCCCGCCACCTGGCTGGCCGCCGGCATCGCCTCCGCCACCGGCGGCCAGGTGCTGTTGCAGCAGGCGCGCGGCACGATCTGGAATGGCTCCGCGCGCCTGGTGCTGAGCGGGGGCCGGGACAGCCGCGACCACACGGCCCTGCCCACGCGCCTGAGCTGGACGCTGCGCCCCGGCCTCACCGGCGCCAGCCTGGCGCTGCAGACCGAGTGCTGCACCAGCGCCCCGGTGCAGGCCAGGCTGAGGCCGGGCTGGAATGCCATGAGCCTGGAGCTCGAGGACAGCGCCATCCAGCTGCCCGCCGATCTGCTGGCCGGCCTGGGCACGCCCTGGAATACCGTGGCCCTGCAAGGCCAGCTGCGCCTGTCCACCCAGGGACTGCAACTCCAGTACCGCGCGGGCCGGGCCTCGAGTCAGGGGCTGACCCGGCTGGAGGCGCTGGCCGTCTCCTCGCGCCTTTCGCCGCTCAAACCCCTGGGCAGCTACCGCCTCGACATACAGGGTGGCGACAGCCCGCGGCTGGATCTTTCCACCCTGAGCGGCGATCTGCAGCTCAGCGGCCAGGGCCGGTGGGTGGACTCGCGCCTGCATTTCAACGGCGAAGCCGCTGCCAGCCCCGAGCGCGAAGCGGCCCTCGCCAATCTGCTCAATATCCTGGGGCGCCGCCAAGGCACGCGCTCC
>JAFAIY010000612.1 GCA_019236485.1 Comamonas sp.
TTTTATGCGTCGGTCGGCAATGTGGGCGACTGGGGCTCCACCGTCGAGGCTTTCAACCTGACCAAGGCCGAGCACGGCAGCGTCGATGTGCTGGTGAACAATGCGGGCATCACGCGTGATCGCATGTTCGTCAAGATGACGCCGGATGACTGGAAGTCGGTGATCGAGACCAACCTCAACTCCATGTTCAACGTCACCAAGCAGGTGGTGGGCGACATGGTCGAAAAAGGCTGGGGCCGCATCATCAACATCAGCTCGGTCAACGGCGCCAAGGGTCAGGCCGGCCAGACCAATTACTCGGCGGCCAAGGCCGGCATGCATGGCTTCACCATGGCGCTGGCGCAGGAGCTTGCGGCCAAGGGCGTGACGGTGAATACCGTGAGCCCAGGCTATATCGGCACCGATATGGTAAAGGCCATCCGCCCCGATGTGCTGGACAAGATCGTGGCCGGCGTGCCCGTCAAGCGACTGGGCGAGCCCAGCGAGATCGCGTCCATCATCTCCTGGCTGGCTTCCGAAGAGGGCAGCTACTCCACAGGTGCGGACTTTGCCGTCAACGGCGGCCTGCACATGCACTAGGCCTTTTCCGGCCACAAGCAAAAAAGGAGCCTCGTGCTCCTTTTTTCATATTGTTTGGCGCTTGGCTTGCAATGGCTTGAGGTCGACAAACCACAAATGACAAAACCCGCGAGAAGCGGGTTTGGCGTGGTTTTTTGAAATATGCCACTGAGAGTGGTGGCTTGCAGCAAGGTCGCGGTACTTGTGCTTCAAGTTCGCCGATCAGTGCCTTGCTGCATGGGCACCTGGCCGCAATACCAACTCCGGTATTGCCAGCAAGCGCTTAACGCTTGCGGTCGCGTTCGTCTTCGGGCCAGATGGACATGATGTTGGTGGTTTGCATGGGGAATTTCTCCTGTATGCCTGTACAACGCTTGAGCGATTCAGTTCGTTGACAGCATTTCCAAAAATTTTTACTGTTCTTTTATCCAGTTATGGACTCAGGCTGCAACGAAGGGCGTGCGCTTGCGGTCACGCTCGTCCCAGGGCCAAGCCATCAGAGACATGCCGGTGGCCTGGGCTTTTGCAGTGTCGATAACAGTGTTGGTCATTGCGCTTCACTCCTTTGCGTTGTTCAACGCAGGGCCTTGGGCGCGGGTTGACCGGAGGTCGAAGAAAAACCGCAAAAAAATGCAAGCCGGGTTTGACGATGTTGTCAGTCGGGCGTCAAGCTGGAAAAAGCATAGCGCCTGACGCAGATCTGGTCTGCATCAGGCGCTGTTTTCAAGCAGCTTCTGCGGCCAGGGCCTCGATCTGCTCCGAGAGCTCCAGCCAGCGCTCTTCCAGCTGCTCGATTTCACCGTTGACGCTGCTCAGCTGCTTGCCCGCTTCGACGATATCGGCGCCCGCCAGACCCGGTGTGGCCAGCTTTTCTTCCAGCGTGCTGCGCTGGGTGTTGAGCTGGGGCAGTTTTTTGTCGATCTGCTCCAGCTCCTTCTTGAAGGGCTTGCTTTTCTCGGCCAGCTGCTGGCGCGCGGCGGCAGCCAGGCGGCGGGCTTCCTTGGGGTCTGCCGCTGTGTCGGCAGATGCTTCTGTTTTAGGAGCTTCTGGCGCTGGTTGAACGCGGGCAGGAGGCGTGTTTTTCTCAATTTCCTCCGCTTCGGCCTGCACCGCTGGCGCGCTGCTGGCCTGTTGATCCGCCCGGCGGGCTTCTTCACGCAGGCGCTTGGATTCATCGAGCAGATAACGCTGGTAGTCGTCCAGGTCGCCATCGAACGGACCCACGACGCCGCGGCCCACCATCCAGAAGTCCTCACATACGGCGCGCAGCAGATGGCGATCATGGGAGACCAGCATGACGGTGCCGTCAAAGTCGTTGAGCGCCATGGCCAGGGCTTCGCGCGTGGCCAGGTCCAGGTGGTTGGTAGGCTCGTCCAGCAGCAGCAGATTGGGGCGTTGCCAGACGATCATGGCCAGCACCAGGCGGGCTTTTTCGCCGCCGCTCATGCTGCCCACG
>JAFAIY010000617.1 GCA_019236485.1 Comamonas sp.
CTTGAGGAACTGGTCCAGCAGATAGCCGTTGGCGCCGTGCAGTTCCACGCCGTCAAAGCCCGCATCTTCCACCGCCGCGCGGGCTGCCTGCGCAAAGCTGTGGACGATGCCGGGCAGCTCCTGCTGCTGCAGGGCGCGCGGTGCGGAGGTGGGCAGGAAATGGCCTTCGCCGCTTGCGGCATCGATCACATAGGTCTTGGATTTGGCGCTCAGCGCGGAAGGCGCGACTGGTGGCTGATTCTCGGGCTGCAGCAGCGTGTGCGAGATGCGCCCCACATGCCAGAGCTGGGTCACGATGCGCCCGCCCTTGGCATGCACCGCATCGGTGACTTTTTTCCAGGCCTGCAGCTGCTCCTCGCCATAGAGGCCGGGCACGTCGGCATAGCCCTGGGCCTGGGCGCTGATGGCCGTGCCTTCGCTGATCAGCAGGCCGGCCGTGGCGCGCTGCACATAGTAGGTCTGCATCAGCGCGGTGGGGACCGCTCCCGGCGCGCGGTTGCGCGTCAGCGGGGCCATGGCGATGCGGTTGGGCAGCTGCAGATCGCCTGCCTCAATGGGGTCGAACAACGAGGTCATGAGAGCTCCGGAAGACAAAAAAAGCCCGGTGGGGGACCGAGCTTGGTGGTGGGCTGCGGCGTGAACCGGCTTACTTGATCAGGCCTTCGGCCTTCATGGCCGCCTGCACGGCGGGGCGGGCCAGAACCCGTTCGCGGTAGGCCAGCAGATGCTTGAGGCCGGAGAGGTCCACGCCCACGAACTGGGCCCAGCCCGTGACGGTGAACAGATAGGCATCGGCCACGGTGAACTGCTCGCCCATCAGATAGGCCTTGTTGGACAGTTGCTCATCCACCCAGTTCAGGCGCTTGAGCACCTTGGCGCGCAGAGTGGTCTTGTAGTCCTCGGGGGTGTCGGCGCTGAACAGGGGGTTGAAGCCCTTGTGGACTTCGGTGCCGATGAAGTTCAGCCACTCCTGAAGGTGATAGCGGGCCATGGTGCCGCTGGCAGGCGCCAGGTTGGTTTCCGGTGCCTGATCCGCCAGGTACTGGACGATGGCCGGGCCTTCGTGCAGCGTGTCACCGTTGTCCAGCACCAGAAAAGGCACATAGCCCAGGGGATTGATGCTGTAGTAGTCCGTTCCGTCTGCCAGCTGATGGCTCTTGGTGCTGGCCAGAATGGCCTCATGCTGCAGGCCGGTCTCGTGCAGCACGATGTGCGGAGACAGGGAGCAAGCGCCGGGGCTGTAGTAAAGCTTCATGGTGATTGGCTTTCTGTACATTGAAAAGACAAGTGGACATGCTAAACCGGTTGCATGACTGCTGCACGCACGCTTGACGGTGGCCCGGGCCGCGAGGGAGATTGCGTCCCCAAGCGCCTTGCCGGCGCTAGTGCCGGCAAGGCCCGCAGGCAATGACCCCCATGAGAGCAGGTTTAATTGACCTGCAGCCGCTGTGCGGCCCACAGCACCTGCGCAATCACGGCCTGTATGCCTTGCTGGTCCTGCGCGCGCACCAGGCGGCCCTGGCCGTCGAAGGCCTCGGCCGCATGGCCTACCGCATGGCTGCGCGGTGCCAGCCAGCATTCCAGATTCAATAGCAGCGGCGCCAGATGCGACTGGGCGCGCAGGCCGCCCAGAGCCCCGGGCGAGGCACTGCTCATGCCGACCACCTTGTTGCGGAAGGGCAGGACTCCATCGCTCCAAACCGGGTCGCCCTTGACGGGGCTCGAGGCCCAGTCGATGGCGTTCTTGAGCAGGGCCGGGTAGCTGCCGTTGTACTCGGGGCTGCAGATGATCCAGGCCGCGTGGCTGTGCAGCGCCTGCTTGAAGCGTATGACGTCCGGGGGCGTGCCCCGGGCTTCCAGGTCGGCGTTGTAGAGCGGGATGTCATAGTCCGCCAGCTCCAGCAGCGTGGGCTGGGCGCCCTGGCCGGCGGCGATCTCGGCCGCCGCCTTGGCCAGCTTGCGGTTGTACGAATCCTGGCGGGTACTGCCCGCAAAAATAAGAATTTCCATGTCCGCATTGCAGCACAGGGGATGGGCATTTTTCCTGCGTTGGCGCAGATATCAGGGCAAACGCTAGGCGCCGATGTTTCACGTGAAACCCGGGCCTCAACCCCTGGCAAGGCATTGTTGGGCCAATGGTGGGAAAATTATGGGTTCCCCGCTGGGCAGGGCATGGCGCATCCGCCTGTCTGCCTGCCGTGAGAGCCGAGGCATGGGTGCTTCGTGCCGGGGGCAAGGGCCGGGCATGGCCCGGAGCAAGAAAATGTTGTACCCACAGGAATTTGATGTGATCGTGGTCGGTGGCGGCCACGCCGGCACCGAGGCCGCGCTGGCAGCTGCGCGCATGGGCTGCAAGACATTGCTGCTGTCCCACAATATCGAAACCCTGGGGCAGATGAGCTGCAACCCCAGCATAGGCGGCATAGGCAAGGGCCATCTGGTCAAGGAAGTGGACGCACTGGGCGGAGCCATGGCGCTGGCCACCGACAAGGGCGGCATCCAGTTCCGTATTCTGAACAGCTCCAAGGGGCCGGCCGTGCGCGCCACGCGCGCCCAGGCCGATCGTATCCTCTACAAGGCCGCGATCCGCGACATGCTCGAGAACCAGCCCAATCTCTGGCTGTTCCAGCAGGCCGTGGATGATCTGATGGTGGAGGGCGATCGCGTGGTCGGCGCCGTCACCCAGGTCGGCATACGCTTTCGCAGCCGCACCGTGGTGCTGACCGCAGGTACCTTCCTCGACGGCAAGATCCACGTGGGCCTGAACAACTATGCAGCGGGCCGCGCCGGCGATCCTCCGGCCGTGAGCCTGTCCGGTCGCCTCAAGGAACTGAAGCTGCCGCAGGGGCGCCTGAAGACCGGCACGCCGCCGCGCATTGACGGCCGCTCCATCGATTTCAGCCAGTGCGAGGAGCAGCCCGGCGATGGCATGCCCGGCGGCGTGAACGAGGGCGAGGTGCCCGTGTTCAGCTTCATGGGCAATGCAGCCATGCACCCCAAGCAGATGCCTTGCTGGATCACGCACACCAATGCGCGCACCCACGAGATCATCCGCAGCGGCTTCGATCGCAGCCCCATGTTCACGGGCAAGATCGAGGGCGTGGGTCCGCGCTACTGCCCCAGCGTGGAGGACAAGATCAACCGCTTTGCCGACAAGGAAAGCCACCAGATCTTCCTCGAGCCCGAAGGCCTGACCACCAACGAGTTCTATCCCAACGGCATCTCGACCAGCCTGCCTTTCGATATCCAGTACGAACTGGTGCGTTCCATGAAAGGCCTGGAGAACGCGCATATCCTGCGTCCCGGCTACGCCATCGAGTACGACTACTTCGATCCGCGCTCGCTCAAGAGCAGCTTCGAGACCAAGCAGATCCAGGGCCTGTTCTTTGCGGGCCAGATCAACGGCACGACCGGCTATGAAGAGGCCGCGGCCCAGGGCTTGTTCGCGGGCCTGAATGCGGCGCTGCAGTGCCGCGGCGAAGGCCCGTGGACGCCGCGCCGCGATGAAGCCTATCTGGGCGTGCTGGTCGACGACCTGATCACCAAGGGCGTGACCGAACCCTACCGCATGTTCACCAGCCGCGCCGAGTTCCGCCTGCAGCTGCGCGAAGACAATGCCGATATGCGCCTGACCGAAGAGGGCCGCAGAATGGGCTTGATCGACGACGCGCGCTGGGAGGCATTCAGCCGCAAGCGCGACGCGGTTTCACGTGAAACCGAGCGCCTCAAGTCCACCTGGGTGAATCCGCGCATAGTCTCGGCCGAGGAGTCCGAGCGCGTGCTGGGCAAGGCCATGGAGCGCGAGTACAACCTCTTCGA
>JAFAIY010000015.1 GCA_019236485.1 Comamonas sp.
AAGGACACGCTGTCCCTCAAGGAGCAGCAGCTGGAGGCCGGTTTCCCCGAGCGCCTGGTGCCGCTGCCCGATGGCTCCCGGGTCGCCTGGCGCGAGGCCGGCGATACGGCGTCCGAGTTCGCCGTCGTGCTGCTGCACGGCATCAGCTCGGGCGCGGCCTCGTGGCTGGATCTGGCGCTGGCGCTGGGCGACAAGGCGCGCGTGCTGGCCTGGGATGCGCCGGGCTACGGCGCGTCCACGCCGCTCGCCCAGCCCGCTCCCGGTGACGCCGACTATGCGCGGGCGCTGGAGCAGTCCCTGCAGGCCCTGGGCGTGCGCCGCTGCCTTCTGGTCGGCCATTCGCTGGGCGCGCTGATGGCGGCCAGGCTGGCCGGCACGGCCCCCGGTCTGGTCGAACAGCTGGTGCTCATCAGCCCCGCGGGCGGCTACGGCGCGCCGGCCAAGGCCGAGCAGCAGGCCAAGGTGCGCCAGGGACGTCTGGCTGCGCTGGCCGAGAAGGGCGTCGCCGGTCTGGCGGCCGTGATCGACCAGCGGCTGGTAGCGGCCGAGGCTGCGGAAACAGTGCGCGAATGGGTGCGCTGGAACACGGCCCGCATGCAGCCGCAAGGCTATGCGCAGGCGGTGGAACTGCTGTGCGGCAGCGATCTGGGTCAGGCGGCCGGAAGGCTGTCCATGCCGGTCCGGGTCTGGGTCGGTGAGCATGATGTGGTCACGCCGCCCGCGGCCTGCAAGGCCTGGTCCGAACTGCTGGGCGCCGACTACGGTACGCTTGCGGCCGCCGGCCATGCTTCGCCCGTGGAACAGCCCCAGGCGATCGCGCAGAAGCTGGCATCTTTGTTGAACCAAAGTACCCGCATTCCTACCTGCCGACAGCCATGAGCGATACCTCCGAGATTTCGACCAACGACAACGACCGTTACACCGTGCCCGCGCTGGAACGCGGACTGCGCCTGCTGGCCTGCTTCGGCCCGACGCAGCCCGTGTGGAGCGCGCCCGAGCTGGCCCGCTGCCTGCAGCTGCCGCGCTCCACGGTGTTCCGCATGTTGACCACGCTCGAAAACTCGGGGTATCTGCAGCGCAGCGGCAGCGAGTACCGGCTGGGCCTGGCCGTGCTGCGTCTGGGCTACGACTATCTGTCGACCCAGCCGCTGGCGCAGCTGGCCGAACCCGTGCTGCAGGGCCTGTGCGAGGCGCTGGGCATGACCAGCAATCTGGCGCTGCTCGACGGCACCTCGGTGGTCTATGTGGCGCGCCTCGCGCCGGCCGGCGCCTTCCAGGGCGCGGTGCGCGTGGGCTCGCGCCTGCCGGCCCATGCCACGGTGCTGGGCCGTGCCCTGCTGCAGGACATGGATGCCGCGCAGCTGCGCGAGCTGTTCGGCGGCGAGGAGCTGCCCCAGTTCTCCGAAAGCACGCCGCGCCATGTCGAGGACCTGCTGCGCCTGCTGGCCCAGGACCGCGAGCGCGGCTACGCCATGGGCGAGGGCTTTTACGAGCCCGGCGTCTCCAGCATCGCCGCGCCCGTGCGCGGTGGTGGCGGACGGGTGGTGGCCGGTCTGGCCGTGGCCATTCCGTTCACCGAGCTGGTGCCCGAGAAAACCCAGCTCTGGGCGCAGCAGGTGCGCGAGGCGGCCGAGACCCTGTCCGGCCATCTGCGCCAGCAGCACCCGGATCTTCTGCGCTGATCCGTCACCGCGTGTTCATGGCTGCTGCACGGCAATCACGAATACGCGGCCACGCCGGGCCAGCGTATTTTTCAGGAAATGTGAAATGAAGAATATTGCATTGATTGGCTGCGGCGCGATTGGCTCCAGCGTTCTGGAGCTGCTGAGCGGCGATGCCCGGCTGCAGGTGGGCTGGGTGCTGGTGCCCGAGGTCAACGCCGCGATCCAGCAGACCGTGGCCCGCCTGGCGCCGCAGGCGCAGATCCTGCCGGCCCTGCCCGCCGATGCGCGCCCCGATCTGATGGTGGAGTGCGCGGGCCACGGCGCCATCGAAGAACATGTGCTGCCGGCGCTGGCGCGCGGCATTCCGGCCGTGGTGGCGTCCATCGGCGCACTGAGCGCGCCCGGCATGGCCGAGCGCGTGCAGGCAGCCGCCGAGGCCGGCCAGACCCAGGTGCAGCTGCTGTCCGGCGCCATAGGCGGCATAGACGCGCTGGCCGCTGCCCGCGTGGGCGGGCTGGAGTCTGTGGTCTACACGGGCCGCAAGCCGCCCCAGGCCTGGAGCGGCACGCCGGCCGAACAGGTCTGCGATCTGGCGGCCCTGACCCAAGCCTTCTGCATCTTCGAGGGCACGGCCCGCGAGGCGGCCCAGCTCTATCCCAAGAATGCCAATGTGGCGGCCACGCTGTCGCTGGCAGGCCTGGGCCTGGACCAGACCCGGGTGCGGCTGTTCGCCGACCCGGCCGTGACCGAGAACGTGCACCACGTGGCGGCCAGCGGCGCCTTCGGCTCCATGGAGCTGACCATGCGCGGCAAGCCCCTGGCGGCCAATCCCAAGACCTCGGCGCTGACCGTGTACAGCGTGGTGCGCGCCGTGCTCAACAACGTGGCCTCGCTGGCCATCTGATCCGTCCCTGACAGGCATCCACCATGCGCCGTGCTCCGGGCATCCATCTTGTCTGCGCCCTGGCAAAAATGCGTGCGAACACATGCCCATTTGAGCATGACGTCCATGGTGGCATGCCGCCGCCTGCCGGCCTTTGCGCTGCATCAAGCCTGATGCGCATCGGCCGCCGGGCTTCTTAAAAATTTCCGTTCTCGTTTTCCGAGGAGACAACACCATGCAACGTTCCGCATTCCTCAAATCCTGCCTGGCGCTGGCCTGCTGCGCCGTGCTGCCCGCCGCCATGTCCCCCGCGCTCGCCGCCAGCGCCACCGAGCAGCTGTCCAGCGGACAGTTCACCATCATTGCGCCATTTCCCGCGGGCGGCGCCGTGGACATACTGTCGCGCATCCTGGCCACGGGCCTGACCGAGGAGTACAAGCAGGCCGCCATCGTGGACAACCGCCCCGGTGCCAACGGCAATATCGGCATCGACATGGTCAAGCGCGCCAAGCCCGACGGCCACACGCTGCTGGTCGTGCCCCAGGGCAATCTGACCATCAATCCCACGCTGATGCCCAAGCTGCCCTACAGCGTGTTCGGCGACTTCGCGCCCGTGGCCTCCATGGGCCGCGCTGCCAATGTGATCGTCGTCAATCCCCAGGTGCCGGCCAAGACCATCCAGGAGCTGCTGGCCCTGTCCAAGTCCAAGCCCGATTCCATCAGCTATGCCTCGCCGGGCGTGGGCTCCAGCCTGCACCTGGCCGGCGAGCTGTTCAAGGACAAGTCGGGCGCCGACATCATGCACGTGGCCTACAAGGGCTCGGGCCAGGGCCTCAACGATGCGCTGGGCGGCACCATTCCCATGCTGATCGCCAACATGCCCACCGTGCTGCCCCATGTGCAGTCGGGCAAGCTGCGCGCCCTGGCCGTGACCGATGCCACGCGCTCGAGCTTTCTGCCCAATGTGCCCACCCTGGCCGAGGCCGGCGTGCCGGGCATTGCCGTCTCCTCCTGGTATGGCGTGCTGGCGCCCAAGAACACTCCGCCCGAAGTGGTCAAGCAGCTGGCCGAGGACATAGACAAGGTCATGAAGACCCAGGCCGCGCAGAACCAGCTCAAGGCCCAGGGCATGACGCCCTGGGTGGTCAAGGGCGATGCCTTTGGCGAGCTGATCCGCAAGGAAACCGCGCTGTGGGCGCCCGTGGTCAAGAGCCACCACATCGTGGCGCAGTAAGCCCTCATGCTTTAATCGCGCTCTTGCGCTACGAACCAAAGCGGCCCGGTGCCGCTTTTGTCTTTTCCACCGGGGCCTGTGCCCGCCTTACCGAACCGCCCATGACGCTCGCCATCCTCAGTGCTCTTGCCGAAGAACAACACGGTCTGGTGGACGCCATGGAAGGCATGCAATGCCAGCGCCATGCGGGCCGCGACTTCTGGCTGGGCCGGCTGCACGGGCAGGAGGTGGTGTGTGCGCTGTCGGGCATAGGCAAGGTGGCCGCGGCCACCACCACGGCGGCGCTGATCGAGCGCTTCGGCGTGCGCGGCATCGTGTTCACGGGCGTGGCCGGCGGCATAGGGCAGGGCGTGAACGTGGGCGATGTGGTGATCGCGCGGCAGTTTCTGCAGCACGATATGGACGCCTCGCCGATCTTTCCGCGCTGGGAAATGCCCGGCTATGGCCACAGCACCCTGACCTGCGATGGCGCGATGACGGAGCGCCTGGCGCAGGCCGCGGCCTCGGCGGTCCGGTCCGGCATCGTGGCCTCCCATGCGTCGGCCCGCGTGCACCAGGGGCTGATCGCCAGCGGCGACCAGTTCGTGGGCTCGCGCCAGGCCAGCGACCGGCTGCGCACCGAGCTGCAGGCCGCGGGCCATGCCGTGCTGGCCGTGGAAATGGAGGGCGCGGCCGTGGCCCAGACCTGTTTCGACTACGGCGTGCCGTTTGCGGCCATGCGCACCATCTCGGACCGCGCCGACGACAGCGCCCATGTGGACTTCTCCGAGTTCGTGCGCAGCGTGGCCAGCCGCTATGCCCAGCAGGTGGTGTCGGACCTGCTGCGCCAACGGCCATAAAGGCCGGCTTTACCAAATATTTTTGATAGCTGCTGTCGCAGCCTGCATCTTGATTCTGGCTGGCTTTCTATGTAAAGCCTGGCTCTGACGCGCGCCTGCAGCTATCAAATCGGCTGGGCTCTGCTCCCTGCCTCGCTTGCCGCCCCATGGCCGGCGGCCGCCTCCACCCCATCCCTGTTTGCAACCGCGCCGGCTGCGGTTTTTTTGTCGCTGCTCCGCGCCGGCGCGGGTGCGCGCGTCGGCGTTGTTATTTTTTGTATCGCCTGCGGGTTTCCCCTTGGTGTGCCCAAAAAGATCGTCACTAAACTGCCATCTGTTTCAAGAAAAAAGTGTCATTTCATATTTGAAACAAAACAGGTCCAAAATGACGATGAACACCACGCATCCCACCGGTCAGCTCGCAGGGCGCCGGATCCTCGTTACCGGTGCCGCACGCGGCCTGGGTTTTGCCTTCGCGCAGACGCTGTGCTCTCAGGGCGCGCAGGTCGTGCTTGCTGATCTGCGTGAAGAGCTGCTGGTCCAGGCCGTGGCGCAGCTGCGCGCCCAGGGCCTGCAAGCCCATGGCGTGGCCTTCGATGCCGGCAACCCGGCCTCCATCGAGCATTGCGCACAGCAGGCGGTCCAGGCCCTGGGCGGCCTCGACGGCCTGGTCAACAACGCGGCCGTCACCGATTCGGGCGGCAAGGGCATGGACGACATCGCGCTCGAGAAATGGGACCAGGTGATGAACGTCAATGTGCGCGGCGTCTGGCTGATGACGCGCGCCTGCCGCGCCGC
The DNA here is from genome assembly GCA_019236485.1 of Comamonas sp. Lineage (GTDB taxonomy): Bacteria > Pseudomonadota > Gammaproteobacteria > Burkholderiales > Burkholderiaceae_C > Comamonas. The sequence goes on from JAFAIY010000015.1 coordinate 5,398, forward strand.
GCTCAAGGACAGCGGCCGCGGCGCCGTGGTCAATCTGGCTTCCGACACTGCCATGTGGGGAGCACCCAACCTCATGGCCTATGTGGCCAGCAAGGGCGCGGTGATGGCCATGACCCATGCCATGGCGCGCGAGCTGGGCGGCGACGCCGTCACCGTCAACGCCGTGGCTCCGGGCCTGGTGCTGGTGGAGGCCACCGAGTACGTGCCCGAGCACCGCCACCGCCTCTACATCGAGCAGCGCGCGCTGCAGCGCGAGCAGGGGCCCGAGGACGTCTCGGGCGCCGTGTCCTATCTGCTGTCGGATGGCGCGCGCTTTGTGACGGGCCAGGTGCTGCCCGTCAACGGCGGCTTCGTCATGAACTGAGCGCCCCATGAGCGACAACGACAATTCCTCCGCCGACGGCGGCTCCGAAAAATACATGGTGCCCGCGCTGGAGCGCGGCCTGCGCCTGCTGCAGGAGTTCGGCCGCGGCAATGCCACGCTGGGTGCGCCCGAGTTGGCGCGCCGCCTGCAGTTGCCGCGCGCCACGGTGTTCCGCATGCTCAACACGCTGGAGAGCATGGGCTTTCTGCAGCGCGCCGAGGGCGGCAGCGACTACCGGCTGGGCCTGTCCGTGCTGCGCCTGGGCTTCGAGTTCCTGTCCTCCATGGACCTGACCGAGCTGGGCCAGCCCGTGATCGCGCGGCTGTGCGACGAGATCCGCTTTCCCTGCAACATCGTGGTGCGCGACGGCCGCTCCATCGTCTACGTGGCCAAGGTCACGCCGCCCACGCCGCTGACCAGCTCGGTGCGCGTGGGCACGCGCCTGCCCGCCCATGCCACGCTGCTGGGCCGCGTGCTGCTGGCCGATCTGTCGCTGCCCGAGCTGCGCGCCCTCTACCCCGAAGAGCATCTGGAAGGCCATTCGCCCCAGACGCCCAGGACCGTGCTCGAGCTGTTCGATCTGGCCCAGGCCGACCGCGAGCGCGGCCATGTGGCGGGTGCCGGCTTTTTCGAAAGCTCGATCTCCACCATCGCGGCGCCCGTGCGCGACCACAGCGGCCGCGTCGTCGCGGCCCTGGGCGTGACCCTGGCCTCGGCCCAGATCGACTCCGAGGGCCAGACGGAACTGGTGCCGCGCGTCTGCGCGGCGGCCGACGAACTGTCGGAGCTGCTCAACTACCGGCCGCAGTCCGGAGCGCAGGTCCTGTCCATCACTTCACGGCGCGCAGGAGGCGGCCATGCATGATTTCAAACTCGATGCCACGGCCGTCGTCACCGGCGGCTCCTCGGGCATAGGCCTGGCCACGGTGGAGCTGCTGCTGGCCCAGGGCGCACGCGTGGCCCTGTGCGGCCGCAACCCCGAGCGCCTGGAACAGGCCGTGCAGCAGCTGCTGGAGCGCCATCCCCAGGCGCGCGAGCGCCTGTTCGCCCAGGCCTGCGATGTGCTCAAGCCCGAGCAGGTCCAGCAGTTCGCTCTGGCCAGCGAGGCGGCCCTGGGTCCGGCCACCATCCTCGTCAACAACGCGGGCCAGGGCCGGGTCTCGACCTTCGAGAACACCACGGACGAAGCCTGGACCGAGGAGCTGCACCTGAAGTTCTTCTCGGTGCTGCATCCCACGCGCGCCTTTCTGCCGCAGCTCGAGCGCGGCGAGGGTTCGGCCATCGTCTGCGTGAACTCGCTGCTGGCCTCCCAGCCCGAGCCGCATATGGTCGCGACCTCGGCCGCGCGCGCAGGCCTCAAGAACCTGGTGCGCTCCATGGCCACCGAGTTCGCGCCCAAGGGCGTGCGCGTCAACGGCATCCTGGTCGGCCTGATCGAGTCCGGCCAGTGGCGCCGCCGCTTCGAGGCCCGCGAGGACCGGAGCCAGAGCTGGGAGCAGTGGAGCGCCGATCTCGCCCGCAAGAAATCCATTCCGCTGGGTCGCCTGGGTTCGCCCGCCGAAGCCGCCCGCGCCATTTTCTATCTCGCCACGCCGTTGTCGTCGTACACGACCGGCAGCCATATCGATGTTTCCGGAGGCCTTTCCCGCCATGCCTAACGCAACCCAAATCACCGTCGGCGCCGTCATTGCCGAATTCCTCGAGCATTGCGACGTCAAGGCCGCGTTCGGGGTGATCTCCATCCACAACATGCCCATCCTCGATGCCATGTTTGCACGCGGCAAGGTGCGCTTCGTGATGGCGCGCGGCGAGGCCGGCGCCGGCAATATGGCCGACGCCTGCGCGCGCTCTACCTCCAGCCTGGGCGTGTGCATCACCAGCACCGGTCCTGCCTCCGGCAATATCGCGGGCAGCCTGGTCGAGGCCTACACGGCCGGCACGCCGCTGCTGCACATCACGGGCCAGATCGAGACCCAGTATCTGGACAAGAAGCTGTCGTACATCCACGAGGCGCCGGACCAGCTGACCATGCTGAAGGCCGTCTCCAAGGCCGCTTTCCGCGTGCTGAGCGCCGAGACCTGTTTGTCCACGCTCAAGGCCGCGGTCCAGGCCGCGATGACCGCGCCCACGGGCCCGGTGAGTGTCGAGATTCCCATCGACATCCAGCAGGCGCTGATAGACATGCCGGCCGACCTGTCGCCGCTGCCCGTGGCCGTGCTGGCACCCAGCGAAGCCGCGCTCGATGCGCTGGCCGACCAGCTGGCCAAGGCCCGCCGCCCCCTGTTGTGGCTGGGCGGCGGTGCCCGCCACGCGGGCGCGGCCGTGCAACGCCTGAAGGCCATGGGCTTCGGCATCGTCAGCACCGGCCAGGGCCGCGGCATCGTGGCCGAGGACGATCCGGCAACGCTTGGCGCCTACAACATCCAGAAGCCCGTCGAGGCTTTCTACCAGCGCTGCGACGCCATGTTGGCCGTGGGCACGCGCCTGCGCAGCAACGAGACGCTGAAGTACGAACTCAAGTTGCCGCGTCCGCTGCTGCGCATCGATGTGGACGCCGCCCAGCAGGGCCGCTGCTACATGGATGACGGCTTCGTCTGCGGCGACTCGGCCCTGGCCCTGAACGGCCTGGCCGACCGCCTGGAAGCACGCGGCTACAAGGCCGACCCCGAGCTGCTGGCCGACCTGCGCCAGACGCACGACGAAGTCGTCGCCACCATGCGCGACGGCCTGGGCCCGTACAGCGTGCTGGTGCAGCAGTTGCAGAAGGTGGTGGGCCGCAACTTCAACTGGGTGCGCGACGTGACTGTCTCCAACAGCACCTGGGGTAACCGTGAGCTGCGCTTCTTCGAGCCCAATGCGGGCGTGCATGCCACGGGCGGCGGCATCGGCATGGGCATGCCCATGGCCATCGGCGCGGCCATCGGCGCGGCGGAAACCGGTTCGGGCCGCAAGACCCTGGGCCTGGCCGGCGACGGCGGCTTCATCCTGAACCTGGGCGAACTCGCCACGCTGGTGCAGGAGGAGTGCAACACCCTGATCGTGCTGATGAACGACCAGCGCTACGGTGTGATCCAGAACATCCAGGACGCCTCCTACGG
>JAFAIY010000214.1 GCA_019236485.1 Comamonas sp.
CACGGCCTGGCGCTCGTCCTGGGACACGCCGCGGCCATTTGCATAGAGCACGCCCAGATCGGACTGCGCCGGGGCATAGCCCTGATCGGCGGACTTGCGGAACCACTGCACGGCCTGCGCCAGATCCTGATTCACGCCGCGGCCGAAGCGGTAGCGCGAGCCCAGCAGGTACTGGGCCTTGGCATCCCCGGACTGGGCCGTGCTGCGCAGGGCCGCCAGCTCCTTGGCGTCCTCGGCCTGATCGGGCTTGTCGCTGCTGGGCGTCCAGTGCTCCAGCCCCATGGGAGCCGCTGCTGCCGCAGCCCCGGCCGCCACATGGGCCGCGCGGCCGCCACGGCCGCCCTTCTTGCCCGACGACTTGGCTGCAGCCTTGCCGCCACCGGTGCTTTTTGCCGTCTTGCCCCCGGCAGCGGTTTTACCGGACTTGGCCGCATGGGCGGCCGCCTTGTCGTGGCCGGCCGTCTTGCCCTTGGCCATGGCGGGAGACACGGCGCCCAGAGCCAGGGCCGCGGCCAGCAGACAGGCCTGAGTCAGACGCGATGGAACAGCTCTCATCGCAGAGGTGGGCAGAGCGGGGGATTCACTTTCAGGCATCTCGGGAACGGGGACTCTCATGACTCACATTTTTGCAGCAAATAGCCGAAGCGGCACGCCACTTTACCGACGCTTGACACTTGTATCTCGGGCTTTTCGCCCGAGATCGGCGATCTTTTGATGCAGCCGCGATTTATGCGCATCGCCTCTGCACCCACGACTGGCAATTTTGCCGGTCCAGCGGCAAAGCGACACTTTTGCCGCAGAACTTCAGCCCAGCCATCTGCATGCGATAGCAGCCCCATCGCCAAGCATTACCCATCGCGAACCAAGACATCTCATTCAAAGATGGATAAAGGGAAATTTATCGGTAAAAATGCTTATAACTTCTCGAAACGAGAAGACTGAGACTAGGCCCCATGAAGAATTCAGAGCGCAGTTTTGCGCGCCGCATAGACCTTACCTCGCTGCAATTGTTCGTCGCCGTGTGCGAACTGGGCAGCATCGGCCGCGCAGCGGAGCGCGAGTTCATTGCCGCGTCGGCCGTCAGCAAACGCCTGTCCGATCTCGAAGCCACGGTGGACACCGCCTTGCTGTACCGCCACAGCCGCGGCGTGACGCTGACGCCGGCCGGCGAGAGCCTGCTGCACCATGCACGCAATGTGCTCTACGGGCTGGAGCGCATGCAGGGCGAACTTTCCGAATACGCCGACGGCGTGCGCGGCCATGTGCGCATGCACGCCAATATGTCGGCCATCGTGCAGTTTCTGCCCGAAGACCTGGGCGCTTTCACGCGCGAACACGGCCAGATCAAGATCGACCTGCAGGAGCACCTGAGCCCCGACGTGCTGAGCGCCGTGGCCGAGGGCACGGCCGACATCGGCATCTGCACGCTGGGCAATATCAAGAACGGCGACGGCAACCAGGCCACCGTGCAGCTGACTCAGGGCAATGTGCCGCTGCAGTACCGCAATTACCGCGAGGACCGGCTGGTCGTGGTCGTGCCCGAGCGCCATGCGCTGGCCTCGCGCGACAGCGTGGCCTTTGCCGAAGTGCTGGAATGGGACATCGTCAGCCTGCATGCGGGTTCGTCCATCAGCCTGGCCATGCGCGCGGCCGCGGCCCAGGCCGGCCATGCGCTGCACCAGCGCATCCAGGTCACCAGCCTGGACGCCATGTGCCGCATGATAGACAACGGCCTGGGACTGGGCCTGCTGCCGGACCGCGCCTTCGAGCTCATGCATGGCGTGGGCCATCTGCGCGCCTTGCAGCTCAGCGATGACTGGGCCCGCCGCGAACTCTGCGTGGTGGCGCGCGATTTCGACGCCCTGCCCGTCACCACCCGCCTGCTGGTCGACCATCTCTGCCCGGCCAAGGCCTGAGGCGCCCAGCCTGTACCGCATTCACTACCCGACATCTACAAACTCACGAGGCCACCATGGGACGCACCCTCTACGACAAGATTTTTGACGAGCACGTCGTGCATACCGAGGAAGACGGCACCTCCGTCCTCTACATCGACCGCCATCTGGTGCACGAGGTGACCAGCCCCCAGGCGTTCGAAGGTCTGCGCGAAGCCGGTCGCAAGCTGTGGCGCACCAGTTCCGTGGTGGCGACCGCCGACCACAACACGCCCACCGATGGCTGGGAGCGCGGCTATGACGGTATTGCCGATCCGATCAGCAAAGAGCAGATCATCACGCTCAACAGCAACATCGCCGATTTCGGTGCTGCGGCCTTCTTCCCCTTCATGGACAAGGGCCAGGGCATCGTCCACGTGATGGGCCCCGAGCAGGGCGCGACCCTGCCCGGCATGACCGTGGTCTGCGGTGACAGCCATACCTCCACCCACGGCGCTTTCGGCGCTCTGGCCCACGGCATCGGCACCTCCGAGGTCGAGCATGTGATGGCCACCCAGACCCTGCTGGCCAAGAAGGCCAAGAACATGCTGGTCAAGGTCAACGGCAAGGTCGCGCCCGGCATCACGGCCAAGGACATAGTTCTGGCCATCATCGGCAAGATCGGCACGGCCGGCGGCACGGGCTACACCATCGAGTTCGCGGGCGAGGCGATTCGCGATCTGTCCATGGAAGGCCGCATGACGGTCTGCAATATGGCCATCGAAGGCGGCGCGCGCGCCGGACTCGTGGCCGTGGACGAGAAGACCATCAACTACGTCAAGGGCCGCCCTCTGGCGCCCACGGGCGGCGAATGGGATGCGGCCGTCGCCTACTGGAAGACGCTGCACTCCGATGCCGACGCCCAATTCGACCGCGTGGTCGAGCTGAGCGCCGCCGACATCGTGCCCCAGGTCACCTGGGGCACCAGCCCCGAGATGGTGCTGGGCATCGATGCCGCCGTGCCCGATCCCGACAAGGAAAAAGATGCCAGCAAGCGCGGTGCCATCGAGCGTGCGCTGACCTATATGGCACTGGAACCCGGCAAGCCCATCAACGACATCTTTGTCGACAAGGTGTTCATCGGCTCCTGCACCAACAGCCGCATCGAGGATATGCGCGAGGCCGCGGCCGTGGTCAAGAAGCTGGGCCAGAAAGTGGCCAAGAACATCAAGCTGGCCATGGTCGTGCCAGGCTCCGGTCTCGTGAAGGAACAGGCCGAGCGCGAAGGTCTGGACCAGATCTTCAAGGCCGCGGGCTTTGAATGGCGCGAGCCCGGCTGCTCCATGTGCCTGGCCATGAACGCCGACCGTCTGGAGCCCGGCGAGCGCTGCGCCTCGACCAGCAACCGCAACTTCGAGGGCCGTCAGGGCGCGGGTGGCCGCACCCATCTGGTCAGCCCTGCGATGGCCGCCGCGGCCGCCATCCATGGCCACTTTGTCGACATCCGCAAGTTCGCCTAAACCTCTGCCAGCGAGTCCGAGCATGAAGCCTTCCATCACGATTCTTTTGATCGGCCTGGCCTTCACCATGGCTGCCTGCAACACCGTCAAAGGCATAGGCCAGGACGTGCAGAACGCAGGCAGCGCGATAGAGCGCGCCGCTCGCTGAAACCCCAGATCACCGGAATTCACGCCATGCAAAAATTCACCGTGCACAAGGGCCTTGTCGCCCCCATGGACCGCGAGAACGTCGACACCGACGCCATCATTCCCAAGCAGTTCCTGAAGTCCATCAAGAAGACCGGCTTCGGCCCCAATCTGTTCGACGAGTGGCGCTATCTGGACCAGCCCGGCCAGCCCGGCGTGCCCGAGTCCGAGCGCAAGCCCAACCCCGACTTCGTGCTGAACCAGCCGCGCTATCGTGGAGCCTCCATCCTGATCGCGCGCAAGAACTTCGGCTGCGGCTCCAGCCGCGAGCATGCGCCCTGGGCCCTGGACCAGTATGGCTTCCGCGCCATCCTGGCGCCCAGCTTTGCCGATATCTTCTTCAATAACAGCTTCAAGAACGGCCTGCTGCCCATAGTGCTGCCCGAATCCACGATCGAGTTGCTGTTCCACGAGGTGCAGGCCTTCCCCGGCTATGAGCTGACCATCGACCTGGAGCGCCAGGTGATCCTGAGGCCCCAGGGCGAGGAGATTGCCTTCGACGTGATCGCCTTCCGCAAATACTGCCTGCTCAACGGCTTCGACGACATCGGCCTGACCATGCGCCATGCCGACAAGATCAAGGCTTTTGAAGCCGAACGCCTGGCGCAAAAGCCCTGGCTGGCGCATACATTGATTCAGAAGTAACCCCCTGAGCCGCTTTGCCTAGGCGGCCCCGCGGCTTCCCCCTTTCTCGATGCGTTGCATCGGAAGGGGGACGGCATCTTCGCTGCGGGGCGGCCCTTGCTTGATGCCCCTTGTTTGGGGCGTGCTTGTTTTTAGGTTGCCACCCATAAATGAGCTGCTTGCGCCTTCTATTCATGCATATCAGCATTAATTCAATCTGAAATCTATGAATATCAAGCGCTGACAGCTATCAAATTAATCAAAGGAACATCATGAAGATTGCAGTTTTGCCTGGAGACGGCATCGGCCCCGAAATCGTCGCAGAAGCCGTCAAGGTGCTCGAGGCCCTGAGCCTGGGCCTGGAGATGGAAACCGCTCCCGTGGGCGGTGCCGGCTATGAAGCCGCCGGCCATCCTCTGCCTCCCGCCACGCTGAAGCTGGCCCAGGAAGCCGACGCGATCCTGTTCGGCGCCGTGGGCGACTGGAAGTACGACACGCTGGACCGTCCGCTGCGTCCCGAGCAGGCCATCCTCGGCCTGCGCAAGGCCCTGGGCCTGTTCGCCAACTTCCGCCCCGCCATCTGCTACAAGGAGCTGACCCACGCATCCAGCCTCAAGCCCGAGCTGGTCGCTGGCCTGGACATCCTCATCATCCGCGAGCTGACCGGCGACATCTACTTCGGCCAGCCGCGCGGCCGCCGCGTGGCTCCTGATGGCCACTTCCCCGGCGCCGAGGAAGCTTTCGACACCATGCGCTACACCCGTCCCGAGATCGAGCGCATCGCCCATGTGGCCTTCCAGGCCGCGCAAAAGCGCAGCAAGCGCGTGACCAGCGTGGACAAGGCCAATGTGCTCGAAACCTTCCAGCTGTGGAAGGACGTGGTCAGCGAGGTCGCCAAGCAATACCCCGACGTGGCCCTGGACCATATGTATGTGGACAACGCCGCCATGCAGCTGGTCAAGGAACCCAAGCGCTTCGACGTGGTGGTCACTGGCAATATGTTCGGCGACATCCTGTCCGACGAAGCATCGATGCTCACCGGCTCCATCGGCATGCTGCCCTCGGCCTCGCTCAACGACAAGAAGCAGGGCCTGTACGAGCCCAGCCACGGCTCGGCCCCCGATATCGCCGGCAAGGGCATCGCCAACCCCCTGGCCACGATTCTCTCGGCAGCGATGATGCTGCGCTTCTCGCTGAACCAGGAAGCCGCGGCCCAGAAGATCGAAGCCGCCGTGCAAAAGGTGCTGGCCGATGGCCTGCGCACCGCCGACATCTACAGCGAAGGCACGACCAAGGTCAGCACCGCCCAGATGGGCGATGCCGTGGTCAAGGCTTTGGCCACGGTCTGAAACCGCGGCTGACTCACGGCCAAGACCGGCGGCAACAAGCCTTCGGTCTTGGCCTTGGATGAAATTTCTCGATGATTTCAAACAAATCGTCAAAATTTAATTCTCAATTTCGTCGATTCGTCGAATGCTTTAAGCGGTTTTAGTCCTCCGCTCTTTGACAGCATTCGCTAGAATTACAACTCTTATGTTTGTCGCACGCTCTTTCACCTCTGAAATCTCGGCACCTGCAGCCATTGCCGGTGTGGACGCGCGCGCAGCATCTGCAAAGACCATTAAGACGATTACAGGCTGACCCAGCCCGGTTCGTCGTGCGCCCTTTCCGGCTCAGACGAGCCGGACGAAGCAGTCACAAGCTACTGTTTTCAAAACTGAAAGGGCGTTTCAAATGAGCAAGCAATTGGTAGGTTTGGTGGGCTGGCGCGGCATGGTCGGTTCCGTGCTGATGGACCGCATGCAGGCCGAAGGCGACTTCGAGCTGATCGAGCCGGTGTTCTTCTCCACCTCCAACGCCGGCGGCAAGGCCCCGGCCATGGCCAAGGTCCACACCCAGCTCAAGGATGCCAACGACATCGCCGAGCTGTCCAAGTGCGACATCGTCATCACCTGCCAGGGCGGCGACTACACCAAGGAAGTCTTCCCCAAGATCCGCGCCGCCGGCTGGAACGGCCACTGGATCGACGCGGCCTCCTCGCTGCGCATGGAGGGCGATGCCGTCATCGTGCTCGATCCCGTCAACGAAGGCCTGATCCAGCAGAAGCTGGCAGCGGGCGGCAAGAACTGGATCGGCGGCAACTGCACCAACTCCATCCTGCTGATGGGCCTGGGCGGCCTGTTCAAGGCTGGTCTGGTCGAGTGGGTGTCCTCCATGACCTACCAGGCGGCCTCTGGCGGCGGCGCCAACCATATGCGCGAACTGCTCAAGGGCATGGGCGTGGTGCACGCGGCCGTGGAGGGCGACCTGGCCACCCCCGCTTCCGCGATTCTGGACATCGACCGCAAGGTGGCCGCCACCATCCGCGAAGACGTGCCCACCGAATTCTTCGGCGCGCCTCTGGCCGGCGGCCTGATCCCCTGGATCGACGTGCAGCTGCCCAACGGCCAGTCCAAGGAAGAATGGAAGGGCCAGGCCGAGGTCAACAAGATCCTGGGCACCGAAGCCACGATTCCCGTCGACGGCCTGTGCGTGCGCATCGGCGCCATGCGCTGCCACTCTCTGGCGCTGACACTGAAGCTCAAGAAGGACCTGCCGCTGGAAGAGATCGAAGCCCTGATCAAGAGCGGCAATCCCTGGGTCAAGTTTGTGGCCAACGAGCGCGCCCTGACCGTCAAGGAGCTGACCCCCGCCGCCGTGACCGGCGGCCTGGAAGTGGCCGTGGGCCGCGTGCGCAAGCTGAACATGGGCCCTGAGTACCTGTCGGCCTTCGTGATCGGCGACCAGCTGCTGTGGGGCGCTGCCGAACCTCTGCGCCGCATGCTGCGCATCCTGCTGGCCGCCTAAAGCGGCTTGTCGCCGGCGCAGGCTTGCGCCAGCGCAAACAGCGCCATGTCATCCCGGCGATGCATGGCGCTTTTTTCATGCTCAAGCCCGGGGCTGGGCCACAATCGGCCATCTGTTCGAATGACCGAAGCACCGCATCGGAGATACATTACGTTTCATCTCGTTGCCAATCGACAACATTCCAAAGCCTTGTCAAGCACGCTTTTGCTCGCCATGCAATAGCGTCGCCGACAATGGCAGCGTGTCCTGCGGCCTTGGAGACTATTTGCCGACCGCAGGAAATTTCAATGACAAGTGCACCGGCCCACCGGCCTCGCGAGAAGAATTACAGGGCGGACTGGGTGCACAGAAAAATTTGATGCCTTATGCAACGCTGGAAACTCTCTGCGCTCGCCGCAGCCTCCCTCGCTCTGTCAAGCCTAGCGGCCACTGATGCATGGGCCTTGGCGCTGGGCCGGATCACCGTTCAATCGGCACTCGGCGAGCCCTTGCGCGCCGAAGTCGAGATCCCCCAGCTGAGCGCCGCAGAGGCCGACAGCCTGCAGGCCGCGATTGCCTCGCCGGCGGCCTTCCGGGCCCAGGGCATGGAATACACGGGCACGGCCAACTCGGTGCGCGTCAAGGTGCAAAAGCGCGCCAACGGCACGGCCGTGCTGCAGCTGAGCAGCGCCCAGCCCGTCAACGACCCGTTCGTGGACCTGGTGATCGACACCAACTGGGCCTCGGGCAAGCTCCAGCGCAATTACACGCTGCTGCTGGACCCCCCCACTTCCCGCCGTCCGGCGCCTGCCCCCGTGGCAGCGGCTCAGGTGGCGCCGGCCGAGCCCGCCGCCCGCCCAGTCCGCCCGGCCACCGTGGAGCCGGCGCCCGCTGCCGCAGCGGGCCGCGACCTGCGCAACGACCGCGATCAGGCCGAAGCCTCGCCCAAGCGCCAGCGACAGGCCGCAGCACCGGCCACCGGCAGCGGCGAGGTGCGCGTCAAGACCGGCGACACCGCAGGCCGGATTGCGGCCGCCTACAAGCCTGCAGGCGTGTCGCTGGACCAGATGCTGGTGGCCATGCTGCGCAGCAACCCGCAGGCCTTTGTCGACGGCAACGTCAACCGCATGCGCAGCGGCGCCGTGGTGCAGCTGCCCGACGAAGCCACGGCCCAGGCCACCTCTGCCAAGGAAGCGCGCCAGATCATGGCCGCCCAGTCGCGCGATTTCAATCAGTTCCGCCGCCAGCTGGCCGGCGTGGCACCGGTCGCCCCCGTCGAAGCCGCATCGCGCGCAGCCTCCGGCCAGGTCCAGGCCCATGTGGAAGACAGCAAGGCCGGCACGGCCGCACCCGACAAGCTGACCCTGTCCAAGGGCTCGGTCAAGGGCGCGGCAGCCGACGAACGCCTGGCCCAGCAAAAGCAGGCCGCCGACCAATCGGCACGCACCGACGAACTCAAGCGCAATATGGCGGAACTCAGCCAGATTGCGGCAGCCACCAAGCCCGCGGGCAGCACCGCGGCGCCTGCCGCCGGCGCTGCGGCTCCCTCGGCGGCTCCCGGCCTCGCCGTGCCTGCGGCAACGGTCGCCGGTAATACGGCTGCAAGCGCAGCTCCTGCAACCCCGGCCCCAGCACCCGCTGCCGCGGCTGAGACAGCAAAACCCGAAGCCGCAGCTGCTGCCGAACCCGCAGCCGCGGCAACGCCCGCCGCGGACGCTCCGGCCGCAGACGCCAGCCCTGCACCGGCGGCCGAAGCTCCGGCCCCCGCACCCGCACCCGCCGCGAAACCCAAGCCCGCACCAGCCCCCGTGGCTCCTCCGGAAGAGCCCAGCTTCATCGATGGCTTGATGGACGACCCCGCGATTCCTCTCGCCGGTGCCGCCCTGCTGGCCCTGCTGCTGGGCTATGGCGGCTATCGCGTTGCGCAGCGCCGCAAGGCTGCGGCCGCAGCCAGCACCGACAGCTCGCTGGGCGACAGCCAGCTGGCCGCCGACTCCTTCTTCGGCGCCAGCGGCGGCCAGCGCGTGGACACGACCACCACCAACAGCAGCCAGCTGTCGGGCCAGTCCATGCAGTATTCGCCCAGCCAGCTCGATGCCGGCGATGTGGACCCGCTGGCCGAAGCCGATGTGTATCTGGCCTATGGCCGCGATCTGCAGGCCGAGGAAATCCTCAAGGAAGCCCTGCGCAGCGACCCGAACCGCCTGGTCCTGCATCAGAAGCTGGCCGAGATCTATGCCAAGCGCCATGACCGCATCGCCTACGCTGCTGTGGCCAACAACCTCTATGCGCTGACCCAGGGCAAAGGCCCGGAATGGCTGCGCCTGGCCGATCAGGGCCGCATTCTCGACCCCGACAACCAGCTGTACCAGCCCGGCGGCTCCCCCCAGTCCGCCACGGCGTCCGCAGCCAGCCCGGCCGAAGCGGCTCCCGGCCTGATGGGCGGCGCCATTGCCGGACTCGGCTTTGGCGCGGCTCTGGCCTCCGCCAACAGTGCGGCCGACGATCGGGAAGGCCCTCCCACCATGCCTAGCGGCCTGGAACTCGACCTCAACCGTCCCGAGCCCCAGGCGGCACAGTCTGCTGTGTCCCAGGACCTTGGCAGCCAACCCCAGTGGGAAGCGCCGGCCGCAGCGGCCGAGCCCTTGGCCGCGGCAGACAACAGCCTGAATCTCGACCTCAACGATCTGGCCTCGTTCAGCCTGCCTACGGCCCAGGCGCCCGTGGCCGAGCCCGCAGCAGAGGCCCCGGCCGCCTCGCTGAATGCACTGGAGTTCGACCTGGACAGCTTCTCCCTGCCGTCCAAGTCCGAAACAGCGGCCGCTCCGGCGGACCAGGTTTTGAGCCTGGGCGAAGAGCCGGCCACCGCCGAGCCCATGGTTCCGCCAAGCATAGGCTCTGCGCCTCAGTCCGAGCCCAGCTTCGACCTGAGCGGTCTGTCTCTGGATCTGGGCACGCCTGAGACTGCCACCGGCACCGGATCTACCAGCCTGCCAGCCGAACCCGAAGACCCGCTGGCAACCAAGCTGGCGCTGGCCGAAGAGTTCAACGCCATCGGCGACAGCGATGGAGCGCGTACACTGATGGAAGAAGTGATCGCCGAAGCTCATGGCGATCTCAAGGCCAGGGCCCAGAGCCTGCTTTCCCAGATTGGTTGAAATTTGATGCGTTTGAACCCCACGCCAGAGCCTGCGCCATGCGCATAGCTCTTGGCGTCAGCTACAACGGTCAGGCCTATAACGGCTGGCAGAGCCAGCCTTCAGGCAAGACCGTACAAGATCATCTCGAAGCGGCCCTGGGCCGCTTTGCTGCTCAAGAGGTGTCCACAATCTGCGCAGGCCGCACCGATGCCGGCGTACACGGCCTGATGCAGGTCGTGCATTTCGACACCGAGCTGCAGCGTGCGCCGTTCTCCTGGGTGCGCGGCACCAACACTTTTCTGCCGCCCGACATTGCCGTGCAATGGGCGCAGCCGGTAGCCGACGAGTTTCACTCGCGCGCCTGCGCCACGGGCCGCCGCTACGCCTATGTGCTGCTGCAGTCGCCCGTACGCCCCAGCGTGGAAGCGGGCCGCGTGGGCTGGGTATTCCATGCGCTGGACGGCGAGGCCATGCAGGAAGCAGCCCGCCATCTGATTGGCGAGCATGACTTCAGCTCCTTCCGGGCCTCGGGCTGCCAGGCCAAGACGCCGGTCAAGACGCTGTACGACATCCGCGTCAGCCGGCGCATGACCGATGGGGGCTCCAGGCAGGCAGCAGCCAGTTCCATGCGCCCCGGCGACCTTGAGCCCATGGAATGCTGCTACTGGCGCTTCGAGTTCGACGGCAGCGCCTTCCTCCACCATATGGTGCGCAACATCATGGGCTGCCTGATCGCCATCGGCCAGGGCCTGTATCCACCCGAATGGATGGAGCAGGTGCTGGCGGCACGCTCGCGCGACGCGGCGGCCCCCACCTTCGCCCCTGACGGCCTGTATTTTCTCGGCCCCATGTACGATGAGAAATGGGGCCTGCCCACGCGCACGGCCGCATTCGACTGGCTGCCATGAACCATTCACCACGAACCCGTATCAAGATCTGCGGCCTGACGCGCGAACAGGACGTGGATGCAGCAGTAGCCGCCGGGGCCGATGCCATAGGCTTTGTGCTCTACGCGCCAAGTCCGCGCGCCGTCACGCTGGAGCGCGCCGCCGAGCTGGCGCGGCGCCTGCCCCCGTTTGTCACGCCGGTCTTGCTGTTCGTGAACGAAAGCGTGAGCCAGGTCCGGGCCGCCTGCGCCAGGATTCCCAACGCCTGTGTGCAATTTCATGGCGATGAATCGCCCGAGGACTGCGCGGCCGCGACGCTGGGCGTGCAGCCATGGATGAAGGCCGCGCGCATACCCCTGGGGGACGATGCAGCGCGGTTCGACCTCGTAGAATATGCGCAACGTTATTCAAAAGCCCAGGCCATCTTGCTCGACGCCCATGTCGACGGATATGGCGGCGGCGGGAAAGCATTCAATTGGTCACTTCTGCCAACAAGCGTCGCCTCTCACCTCGTTTTGTCTGGTGGACTCACGCCTGCAAACGTGACCGATGGCATCTTGCAGGTACGCCCGCGCGGGCTGTCGCTGGCCGTTGATGTGAGCTCGGGCGTCGAGGCCGACGGCCCCGACGGCAAGCCCCTCAAAGGCATCAAGGATGCCCACAAGATTCACCGCTTCATGGCTGCCGTGCGCGCAGCCGATGCCCAATATTTGCAGACAAGCACATGTTTGAATACCAATACCCCGACGTCCACGGCCACTTCGGTCGCTACGGCGGCAGCTTCGCCAGCGAAACCCTGACCCATGCGCTGGCCGAGCTGCGCGAGGCCTATGCCAAGTACCAGAACGATCCCGAATTCATCGCCGAATTCCGCTCCGAGCTGGCCCACTACGTAGGCCGTCCCTCGCCCGTCTACCACGCGGACCGCATGTCGCGCGAGATGGGCGGCGCGCAGATCTACCTCAAGCGCGAAGACCTGAACCATACGGGCGCGCACAAGATCAACAATGTGATCGGCCAGGCCATGCTCGCCAAGCGCATGGGCAAGCCGCGCATCATTGCCGAGACCGGCGCCGGCCAGCACGGCGTGGCCACGGCCACCATCTGCGCGCGCTACGGTCTCGAATGCATCGTCTACATGGGTGCCGAGGACGTGAAGCGCCAAAGCCCCAACGTCTACCGCATGAAGCTGCTGGGCGCCACCGTGGTGCCCGTGGAATCGGGCAGCAAGACCCTGAAGGACGCACTCAACGAGGCCATGCGCGACTGGGTGGCGAACGTGGACAACACCTTCTACATCATCGGCACCGTGGCCGGTCCCCACCCCTACCCCATGATGGTGCGCGACTTCCAGAAGGTCATAGGCGACGAGTGCCTGAGCCAGATGCCCGAATTCCTGGGCGCAGGCCAGCAGCCCGATGCCGTGGTCGCCTGCGTGGGCGGCGGCAGCAATGCCATGGGCATCTTCTACCCCTACATCCCCTACGAAAACACCAAGCTGATCGGAGTGGAAGCCGCGGGCGAAGGTCTGGAAACCGGCAAGCACTCGGCATCCCTGCAAAAGGGCAGCTCGGGCGTGCTGCACGGCAACCGCACTTTCATCCTGCAGGACGAAAACGGCCAGATCACCGAAACCCATTCGGTCAGCGCCGGCCTCGACTACCCTGGCGTGGGCCCGGAGCACGCCTGGCTGCAGGAAATCGGCCGGGCCCAGTATGTGGGCATCACCGACCAGGAAGCGCTGGAAGCCTTCCACTATCTGTGCCGCGCCGAAGGCATCATCCCGGCCCTTGAATCCAGCCATGCCGTGGCCTATGCCATGAAGCTGGCCAAGACCATGCGTCCCGATCAATCCATCCTCGTCAACCTCTCGGGCCGCGGCGACAAGGACATAGGCACCGTGGCCGATCTGTCGGGCGCCGAATATTTCGACCGTCCCTCCATGCGCGGCCTCACCGTCAAGGGCGCGCCCGGCCACGAGGCCGCAAAGGCCGCAGCCCATGGCAGCACCGCGGGAGGCAACAAGCAATGAGCCGTATCTCAGACACTTTCAGCAGACTCCAGCAAGAAGGCCGCAAGGCGCTGATCCCCTATGTGACCGCGGGTTTCCCGTTCGCGGCCATCACCCCCTCGCTCATGCACGGCATGGTGGAGGCCGGGGCCGACGTGATCGAGCTGGGCGTGCCGTTCTCGGACCCCATGGCCGACGGCCCCACCATCCAGCGCGCGGGTGACAAGGCGATTGCCAACGGCGTGGGCCTCAAGCAGGTGCTGGCCTATGTGGCCGAGTTCCGCAGGAAAGACCAGAGCACGCCCGTGGTGCTCATGGGCTATGCCAACCCCGTGGAACGCTATGACCAGATCCACGGCGAGGATGCCTTCGTCAATCAGGCGGCCGAAGCCGGCGTGGACGGCGTGCTCATCGTGGACTATCCGCCCGAGGAGTGCGAGGAATTCGCGGCCAAGCTGCGTGCGCGCAACATGGACCTGATCTTTCTGCTGGCTCCCACCAGCACCGAGGAGCGCATGCAGCAGGTGGCCCGCGTGGCCAGCGGCTATGTCTACTATGTCTCGCTCAAGGGCGTGACGGGTTCGGGCGCGCTGGACACCTCGGCCGTGGAAGCCATGCTGCCGCGCATCCGCCAGCATGTGAGCATTCCCGTGGGCGTGGGTTTCGGCATCCGCGACGCCCAGACCGCCCAGGCCGTGGGCCGCGTAGCCGACGCCGTCATCATCGGCAGCCGCATCATCGATCTGCTCGACAACCAGCCGCATGAGAAGATCGTGCCCCTGGCAATAGACTTCCTGCGCGGTGTGCGTAAGGCTCTCGACGCATAATGCTGCCCTGAAATCAGCCACCCCCCTGAGCGGCTTTGCCGCTTCCCCCTTGAAGGGGGACGACGGCCTCGCAGCGGGGCGGCCCTTGCTCGCTGTCCCTGACCGGGATTGCGCCAGTGCCTGCGCCGCGCCGCTCTCATGGGTTGCGGGTGGCGCGCAGTGCAGTGGAAACTGAAAAGGAAATAACCATGTCTTGGCTTGAAAAACTTCTGCCTGCAAAAATCCAGCAGACCAACCCGACGGAACGCCACCAGCAGATTCCCGAAGGTCTGTGGATCAAGTGCCCCAGCTGTGAAACCGTTCTGTACAAGACCGATCTGGAAAAGAACCAGAACGTCTGCCCGACCTGCGGTCACCATCACCGCATCGGCTCGCGTGCGCGTCTGAACCATTTCCTCGACGCCGAGGGACGCTACGAAATCGGCCAGGAAGTCATTCCTGTCGACCCGCTCAAATTCAAGGACAGCCGCAAATACCCCGAGCGTCTGAAGGAAGCGCTGGAGAACACCGGCGAGACCGATGCACTGGTCGTCATGGGCGGTGCTGTCAAGAGCATCAACGTGGTCGTGGCCTGCTTCGAGTTCGACTTCATGGGCGGCTCCATGGGCTCCGTGGTCGGCGAGCGCTTTGTGCGCGGCGTGGAAACCGCCATCGAGCAGAAAGTGCCGTTCATCTGCTTTACCGCCACCGGCGGCGCGCGCATGCAGGAAGGCCTGTTGTCGCTGATGCAGATGGCCAAGACCAATGCCGCGCTGACCCGCCTGGCCAAGAAGGGCCTGCCCTATATCTCGGTGCTGACCGACCCCACCATGGGCGGCGTGTCCGCCGGTTTCGCCTTTGTGGGCGATATCGTGATCGCCGAACCCAAGGCCTTGATCGGCTTTGCGGGTCCGCGCGTGATCGAGACCACGGTGCGCGTGAAACTGCCCGAAGGCTTCCAGCGTGCCGAGTTCCTGCAGGACAAGGGCGCCGTGGACATGATCGTGGACCGCCGCGAACTGCGCGACCGCGTTTCCAGCTCCCTGGCCATGCTGCAGCGCCTGCCTGCCGACGCCGTGGCTTAAGCGCCCACGCGCTTCTCAAAACAAACAGCCCGCGCAGACTGAGTCTGCGCGGGCTGTTTGCTTGGCGCCCGGGCTTAGAGGCTGCTTTGCGCGATCACCATCAGACCGGCCGCCTGCACATAGTTGAGCACCATCAGCAACACCTGCAACGCGATCAGGCCGATCAGCGCCGAAAAGTCCACATTGCCGATCAGGGGCACGAACCTGCGTATGGGCGCCACCAGCGGATCCGACAGGCGCTGCAGCACGCCATAGATAGGCGAATACGGCTGCACCCAGGACAGGATCGCATAGACCAGCAAGATGCCCATCAGGCCGGACAGGGCCACCTTGACCAGGCCGCAGAGGGCCAGCCAGGGCAGGGCCAGCAAGGCGCCCTTGGCGCCCAGCAGCAGCCAGACCAGCAGCACCTCCACGAACTGCAGCAGCAGGGCCGCCAGCAGGCTGGGCATATCCCAGCGCCCCTTGCTGGACATGACCTTGCGCAGCGGCAGCACGATCCAGTCGCTGAGCGCGAAGACCAGTTGCCCCACGGGATTGGAAAACGGCACGCGCTGGGCCTGCATATACATGCGCAGCAGGCTGGCGCCGCTGATCAGCCCCACAACAACGTCCAGCAGAAACGAAACAATCTCAAACAGCATGTGACTTGGTCCGAAAAATAGCGGGCATTTCGCCCATTCGTGGGATGATAGCCGGGCACCATGACTGAAACATCAAGTCTGCACTCTCTGCCGCTGTTCCCGCTGGGAGCCGTCCTGTTTCCCGGCGGCCAGTTAAGCCTGCGGGTCTTCGAGGTGCGCTACCTCGACATGGTGCGCAAATGCCTGAGCACCGGCGCCCCGTTCGGCGTGGTGGCGCTGCACAGCGGACAGGAGGTGCGCCAGGCCGGAGCCCAGCCGGAACAGCTGTTTGCCGAAGGCGTGCTGGCCCGCATCGAGAAGCTGGAAACCGTGCAGACCGGCCTGCTGCATCTGCAATGCCATGGCATGCAGCGCTTTCACATTGAAAACAGCTGGCGGCTGCCGCACGGTCTCTGGGTGGCCGATGTGAAGCTGCTGCCCGCCGACGTCGTCGTACCGGTGCCGCCCCATCTGCGCAGCATGGCCCATGCGCTGTTCCAGGTGCTGATGAATATGCATGGTCAGGATATAGGCCGCGTGCAGCTGCCGACGCTGGCCCAGATGAACGACTGCGGCTGGGTGGCCAACCGCTGGGCCGAGATGCTGCCGCTGTCCGTGAGCATCAAGCAGCAGCTCATGACGCTGGACAGCCCGCTGGTGCGACTGGAGCTGGTGGCCGATGTGCTGGAGCAGAACGGCATAGGCAGCTCGGGCCCACAGGCCGGTCATCCATAGACCCGCCCGCATCGGCTTAGCGCCCATGCCGATAAAGCGCCAGCAGCTCTGCTTTCAATAGCAAAACCGCAGCTGCAAGCGGCGTCGGCCCCGGCACTCGGCGCCCATGCCGCGGCTCTGGTCGGCGCTTTGCCCGCCCGCTCCCCCCTGATTTGGCAAAAAACCTAAAATGGCGGGTTCCGGACCGCGGCAGCCACTGCCGCTCCATACCTTGTGGTCTCCAACCGGCGCTTGGCGCTGGCGCTCATTTTCATGACTGAACAAAACACCTCTTCTGCGGCAGAAATCACCGCCCCTCAGGACGAAAACAAACTCATCGCTGAGCGCCGCGAAAAACTCAAAGCCGTGCGCGAGCAGGCCCGCGCCCAGGGCGCAGCCGCCTTCCCCAACGACTTCAAGCCCGAGCACCGCGCCGACGCCCTGATCGCCGCCCATGCGGGCAAGGAAACCGAGGCGCTGGAAGCCGAGGCCATCACCGTCAGCGTGGCCGGCCGCATGATGCTCAAGCGCGTCATGGGCAAGGCCAGCTTTGCCACCATCCAGGATGCCACCGGCCGCCTGCAGATCTATGTGACGCGCGACGCCGTGGGCGAAGAGCTGTACGCCGATTTCAAGAAGTGGGACCTGGGCGACATCATCGCCGCCGAAGGCCAGCTGATGAAGACCAAGACCGGCGAGCTGTCGATCAAGGCCACGCGCATCCGCCTGCTGACCAAGAGCCTGCGCCCCATGCCCGACAAGTTCCACGGCATGGCCGACCTGGAGCAGAAGGTGCGCCAGCGCTATGTGGACCTGATGACCGACGAAGAGGCCCGCAAGCGCTTCGTGGCGCGCAGCAAGGCCGTGGCCAGCATCCGCGACTTCATGGTCGAGCACGGCTTCCTCGAGGTCGAGACCCCCATGCTCCACCCCATTCCCGGTGGCGCCAACGCCAAGCCCTTCATCACCCACCACAATGCGCTGGACCAGGAGATGTACCTGCGCATCGCGCCCGAGCTGTATCTGAAGCGCCTGATCGTCGGCGGCTTCGAGCGCGTGTTCGAGATCAACCGCAACTTCCGCAACGAAGGCATCTCGGTACGCCACAACCCCGAGTTCACGATGATGGAGTTCTACGCGGCCTACTGGAACTACCGCGATCTGATGAACTACACCGAGCAGCTGATCCGCGACGCGGCCATGAAGGCCGTGGGCACGCTGGAGCTGACTTACGGCGGCAAGCCCGTGGACCTGGCCAAGCCCTTCGAGCGCCTGACCATCGTGGAAGCCATCGTCAAGTACACCGACGCCGGCGAGAACGTGGCCAACCGCGACTGGCTGATCAATGCGCTCAAGAAGCTGGGCATGAAGGAAGACAAGGACAAGCTGTCCAGCCGCAGCCTGGCCAGCCTGCAGGTGCTGTACTTCGAGGAAGTGGTCGAGGAAAAGCTCTGGAACCCCACTTTCATCATGGAGCACCCCACGGAAATCTCGCCGCTGGCCCGCGCCAACGACGAGCGCCCCGAGGTGACCGAGCGCTTCGAGCTCTACATCACGGGCCGTGAATTCGGCAATGGCTTCTCCGAGCTCAACGACGCCGAGGACCAGGCTGCACGCTTCAATGCCCAGGTGGCGGCCAAGGACAGCGGCGACGACGAAGCCATGTACTTCGACCACGACTTCGTGCGCGCCCTCGAGTACGGCATGCCCCCCACCGGCGGCTGCGGCATCGGCATCGACCGCTTCATGATGCTGCTGACCGACAGCCCCAGCATCCGCGACGTGATCCTGTTCCCCGCGCTGCGCCGCGAACAGTAAGCCTGCAGCAAAATTGATAGCTGCTGGCACCTGATAGCCGTTGCATTCAGAGATTTTCACCTCTGAAAGCAAAGTAGTAAAAGCGCTACCAGCTATCAAAAAAGGCCATACCCGCCGCCGTGCCGGATAAATAGCTGCCATCCCTTGAGTGCAAAGGGATGGCAGCTATTTTCATGGGGCCTACGCAAGGCGGGCTGACCCGGCGCTGCTCCGGCACTGTGCCGTGGCGAGCACTCGGATCTTAGGCACCTAGGGCGCGGGTGGCGCTCATGGCCGAGCGGATGCATCATAGGTTCAATGACCGGGTCGAGGTCGTGCCGGCGATGCATGACGCGGCCGGGGTGAGCAGACTGGATATGTGCTTGGTGCGGTTCATGGGAGAGCCCTCAGCCACCGCCTGATTTCCGCGGCGGCAGGCGGCGGTACCGCGACAGGCCGGGCCAGTCTTGCAGAAGCGAGGAGAACGCCATGTGTCGTTGGCTGGCTTATACGGGCAATCCTGTTTCTCTGGAAACAATGCTGTTCCATGCACACCATTCGCTGATCGACCAGAGCCTGCATTCGAGGCTAGGCACGACGACGACCAATGGCGACGGCTTCGGGCTGGGCTGGTATCGGCATCCGCACGATATGCCTTTTCGCTATCGCAGCATCCAGCCAGCCTGGCACGATCACAACCTGCGCGAGCTGGCCCG
>JAFAIY010000257.1 GCA_019236485.1 Comamonas sp.
GGAAAGCGAGGCCTTTGCGCGCGCCGTCATCGATGCGGGCCTGGCCTGGATAGGCCCGCGGCCCGAAACCATTGCCAAGCTCGGCGACAAGGTCGAGGCGCGCAAGATCGCGCTCAAGGTCGGCGCGCCGCTGGTGGCCGGCACGCCCAACCCCGTCAGGGACGCCGGCGAGGTGCTGGCCTTTGCCGAACAGCACGGCCTGCCCATCATCATCAAGGCCGCGTTCGGCGGCGGCGGGCGCGGCATGAAGATCGCCTGGCGCATGGACGAGGTCGAGGAGCTCTACCACTCGGCCGTGCGCGAGGCCGTCACGGCCTTCGGTCGCGGCGAATGCTTTGTCGAGCAGTTCCTCGACCGGCCGCGCCATATCGAGGCCCAGGTGCTGGCCGACACCCACGGCAATGTGGTGGTGCTGGGCACGCGCGACTGCTCGCTGCAGCGCCGCAACCAGAAGCTGGTCGAGGAGGCACCAGCGCCCTTCATCAGCGAGGGCCAGCGCGAGCGCATCCACAGCGCGGCGCGTGCCATCTGCGCCGAGGCCGGCTATGTGAGCGCGGGCACGGTGGAGTTTCTGCTGTCCACCAGCGGCGCGATCTCCTTCCTCGAGGTCAACACCCGCTTGCAGGTCGAGCATCCCGTGACCGAGCAGACCACGGGCGTGGACCTGGTGATGGAGCAGCTGCGCGTGGCCGACGGCCTGGCCCTGAGCATCACCGAAACGCCCAAGCCCCTGGGCCATTGCATAGAGTTCCGCATCAATGCCGAGGATGTGGGCCGGGGCTTTCTGCCCACGCCGGGCCCGGTGGCGTGCTTCGAGGCGCCCAGCGGCCCCGGCGTGCGCGTGGACTCCGGCGTGCACAGCGGCTCGGTGGTGCCGGGGACATTCGACTCGCTGATGGCCAAGCTCATCGTCAGCGGCGCCACGCGCGAACAGGCCTTGGCCCGTGCACGCCGTGCGCTGCGCGAGTTCAGGATCGAAGGCGTGGCCTCGGTGCTGCCCTTCCACCGCGCCGTGATCGAGCATTCAGACTTCGTGGGTGAGCAGGGCTTCAAGGTGCATACGCGCTGGATCGAGTCGGACTTTGCCGAGCCGCTGGCCGCGGCCCTGCGCGCCGAGCCCCAGCCCGACACCAGCCTGGTGCGCACGGCCATAGAGATCGACGGCCGCCGCGTGCAGCTGGGCCTGCCCGCCATGCTGCTGCAGGGCCTGGCCGGCGCCTCGGTGGCAACGACCCAGGCCGCAGGCTCCGCGCAGGCCGTGGATCCGGATGCCGTGCTGTCGCCGATCGCCGGCAATCTCCATGCCTGGAAGGTGGAGGATGGCGCCGAGGTCAAGGAGGGGGATGTGATCGCCGTGATGGAAGCCATGAAGATGGAAATGCAGGTCACGGCCCACAGGAGCGGGCGTATCGCTCTGGCCGCGCAGGCGGGCACGGCCCAGGCGCTGGGCGCGGTGATTGCGCATATCCGCTGAGGCCATAGGCGGCAAATTCAAAGCGCGGCCTCAGGGCCGCGTTCTTGTTTTCATCGAGGCCGCACGCAGCTCATGGCCATGGCCACCAGCGCATCGAGAAAGGCTGGGGCTTGCGCCTGCGCTGGCATATCCTGCACCGCGCTGTGAATGATCTCGCGCAGGCCCTTGCCCAGCAGATAGGCGGCCAGCTGCGGGTTGGAAATCTGTACGTCGGCACCATGCATCTGCAGCAGCGGCAGCCAGGTGGCGTCGATGAAGTCCTGGGTGCTGGTATGCGGCGCATGCCACTGGCCCAGGTGCAGGGCCGTGCGGTAGCGCGCATGGAAGCCGGGGCTGAGGCGGTGCAGGCGCTGCTCGACGCGCAGCATATTGGCAAAGATCTGGCGCAGGCTGGCCTCCAGCGTCAGGCCGCGCAGCGGCTCGCGCATCAGATGCAGCTGCTCGGACTCCTGATCGAGGATGCGCTCGTAGACCGCCGCAATCATCGACTCCTTGCTCGGGAAGTACTGGTAGATGGAGCCCACGGTGGCGCCCGAGACCTCGGCGATGCGGCTTACCGTCAAAGCCTCCTCGCCCTCCCTGTCCAGTATGCGCAGACAGGCCTCGGCAATCGCATCCACCAGCGCCCGGGAGCGGCTTTGCACCGGCAGCTTGCGCGGCTGGGGCAGCAGGTCCTTGGGGCGTGACGGCGATGTGGGCTTCATGAAATGCAAGTCCTGTCTCAAGAGGCGGTCGGTATCGGTGTTTTTTCCTTTTCCATCAATGGCTTGCCGATGCCTGCGGGGCCGGTCAATGCGAGTGGAAAAAGCGTTCCTCGCTGCCTAGACTTTGTCTGCTGGCGGCTCCGAATCCTAACGGCAAAGGCCGCCCGGCAGGGTTCTGGCCGGCGCCGCGAGGCATGGGCGCTGCCGCACCAGCATGACCAAGGATTGAAGAGGAGAAGAACTTGTCACACCCGTTTACCGTCAACCCCCTGGGCCCGCGCATCGGCGCCGAGGCGCTGCAGCTGGACCTGGCCGGCCAGCTGTCCGAGCAGACCCTCAGGCAGCTGGAGGCCGCTTTGCTCAAGCACGAGGTGCTGGTGCTGCATGTGCCGGACCTGGCGCCCGACCAGCATCTGGCCATTGCCCGGCATTTCGGCGAGCCCGAGGTCCATACCTTCTACCCCAATCTGGGGGCCGGATACGAGCAGATCACGGTGATCGACTCCAAGCTCGGCGACCGCGCCGATATGTGGCACCACGACGAGAGCTTTCTGCCCAGCCCGCCCGCCGTCACCATGACCCAGGCGCGCATTCTGCCGCCCGTGGGCGGCGACACCTGCTGGATCAGCATGACGAGCGCCTATGACGCTTTGTCCGAGCGCATGCAGCGGTATCTGGACGGCCTCTGCGCCTGGCACGACATGAACGCGCCCATGACGGCGGCGCTGCAGAACGGCATAGTCAGCCACGAGCGCTATGTGGAGGTGGTGGCGCAGAGCCGCCGCCAGCTGCATCCCGTGGTGCTCCGGCATCCCGTCACCGGACGCAAGGCCTTGTACGTGAGCCCCACCTATGTCACGCATATAGAGGGGCTGGCGCCCGCCGAAAGCCGGGCCATCCTCGCCTATCTGCAGCTGCACTGCATGCAGGTGGAGTTCATGTTCAAGCACCGCTGGGCGCTTGGCGACATGGTGCTCTGGGACAACCGCAGCGTGGTGCACAACGCCATCATGGATTACGCCCCGCACCAGCGCCGCATGCACCGCGCCTCGGTGTTCGCGCGCCAGCCGGCCGCCGCCAGCCAGCAAGACCGGGAGGCCACATGCGTCACGACGGCCTGAACCCGGAACTGCTTGCCAGGTATGCTCCGCGCCCCGGCCGCAGGCCGCTGCTGCCCGAGCTGAATGAGCGCCAGCAGCTCGCGCTGCTGTGCCGCGTGCTTGCGCGCGAAGGCTATAACGACCATATCGCGGGCCATATCACCTTGAAGCTCGACGACGGCAGCTATCTGGCCAACCCCTGGGAGCTGACCTGGAGCGAGCTGACGGCCTCGGACCTGCTGCGGCTGGATGCAAAAGGCAATGTGATTGAAGGTGAGTGGAATATCACCCCGGCCATACAGCTGCATATGGATGTGCACTACGCGCGCCACGATCTGCGTGTGGTGATCCACAACCATCCCGAGTGGAGCTCGGTCTGGTCCGCCACGAGCCGTGTGCCGTCCGTGTACGACCAGACCTCGGCGCTGGTGGACACCGACCCCGTGGTCTATGACGAATACCGCGGCACGGTGGAGCAGCGCGAGCTGGGCAATGCGGCCGCCATGGCGCTGGGGCAGAGCAAGTGGGCGCTGCTGGCCAACCACGGTGCGCTGGTGGTGGGGGGCAGCATACGTCAGGCGCATCTGCGCGCCATCACGCTGGAGTGGCGCTGCCGCCTCGCGTGGCGGGTACAGGCCCTGGGCGGGGGCAATCCGCTATCGCCAGAGGTGGTGCGGGCCACGGGCGAGCGCACCGATGAGCATGGCTTTCCCTTTCTCTGGGAGGCGATGTGCCGCGAGGAAATCCGCCGCGATTCCGCGGTGCTGGACTAGGCCGCATGGGCCGGCCTGGCGCCGGCTTTTGAAAAAGAGCGGGCCAGGGCTTGACCTTTACATGATGTCAATCTCTACAGTGGCATTCAACGTGAATGGAGAACGCGATGAATGCACTGACCAAAAGCGGCGCCTTTGAGCTGTCGGTTGAAGGAATGACCTGCGCATCCTGCGTGGGTCGGGTGGAGCGGGCGCTCAAGAAAGTGCCGGGCGTGCAGGAGGCCGTGGTCAACCTGGCCACGGAAAAGGCCAGCCTCAAGGTCGATGATCCGGCCAGCGCGGCCGCCGTGCTGCCGCTGGCCGTGGCCGCTATCGAAAAAGCCGGTTATGCGGTGCCCGCACAAAGCGTGGACCTGCAGGTCGATGGCATGAGCTGTGCGTCCTGCGTGGGCCGCGTGGAACGCGCACTGGTCAAGGTTCCCGGCGTGCAGTCCGCCGTGGTGAAACTGGCCACCGAACGCGCCAGCGTGCGGCTGCAGGGCGACACCGATATGGGCATGTTGATTGCCGCCATCGAGAAGGCCGGCTATGCAGCGCGGCCCGTGGAGCAGGGCGCGGCCGCCACCGGCGAAGACGCCATGGCCCAGCGCCAGGCCGCCGAGCGCGCAGCGCTCAAGCGCTCGCTGATCTTTGCTGCGGTGTTTGCGCTGCCCGTGTTTCTGCTCGAGATGGGCGGCCATATGCTGCCGGCCTTCCACCACTGGATTGCGGCCACGATAGGCACGCAGAACAGCTGGTATCTGCAGTTCGCGCTGACCATGGTGGTGCTGTTCGGCCCGGGGCGGCGCTTTT
>JAFAIY010000261.1 GCA_019236485.1 Comamonas sp.
CCCTTGAAGTTGCTGTAGCCGCTGGCACCCGTGCCGGCGCCGTGCAGAAAGATCACGGGGTCGCCCGAGCCCTGCTCGTGGTAGTGCACGCGCTGGGGATGACCGGCCACCAGGCCGATGTCCACATACTTGCCTTCGGGAATGGAAAAAGTGCTCATCTCTGTTCTTTATGCTTGGAGTGGATAGGCGAAGGCTGTCTCCTGCCTTCGGGTGAGGGAAAGCATTGACGGGGGCTCAGGCCTTGGCCTGCCAGAGCTTGGGCAGGCCGGGGTCGGTGGCAGCGATGGCCTTCTTGAGCAGATTGCGCAGGGTGGCGGCTTCCATTTCGCCCAGGCCGGCGATCAGATCGGTCTCCACGGCCTTGGCGGCCGCCAGTACATGGAGGATGGCCGCATTGCCCTGGGCCGTGAGCTGCAGCGACTGTTCGCGCTCGGCGCTTTCCTCGACCCAGCCCTTGCGGATCAGCGACTGAAGGGCCACGGCGCCGATATCCGTGCCGGTATAAGCCATGTGCGCGGCGATCTCGGCCGGCGTCTGCGGCTGCTGGATGCTGAGCAGCGAGAGCACGTAGAAATCGACATCGGTCATGCCGAAACCGGCCATGGGCTTGCGCAGGCCGCTCAGAAATTGGAAGTGCGCGCGGCCCATCAGATAGCCGATCAGGTTCTCCGAATAGGCGGTGTTGGTGTCGGCAGCGGGTTCGCTGGCAATGGGCTGGGCCTTGCGCGAGGCCAGCGCATAGCCGCCGGTCACATAGAGCAGGGGCGGATGCGGGTTGGCGTCGTAGTCGGTGACCTCGCCCACAAAGATGATGTGGTCGCCGCCGTCGTACTGGAAGGCGGTCTTGCATTTGAAGCGCGCGCTGCAGTCCGGCAGCAGGGGCGCATGCGGGGCCTCGGAGTCCAGTTCCAGGCCCGAGAACTTGTCCTCGCCGGCCCTGGCAAAGCGGTTGGACAGGGCTTCCTGCTCGTTGGAGAGGATGTGCACATTCCAGGTGTCGGCGCTCTGGAACACGGGCAGGCTGCGCGCATTCTTGGCCAGGCTCCACAGCACCATGGGCGGCTCCAGCGAGACCGAGTTGAAGCTGTTGGCCGTGATCCCCACAGGCTCACCGTTTTCGGCACGGGTGGTGACGATGGTGACCCCGGTGCCGAACATGCCCAGGGCGCGGCGGAAGTCTTTGGGGTCGTAAGTGGCTGCAGTACTTTGCATGGCTGAAGGTCTCCTTGCTGCAAGAGTGCTGCCAGCGGCTTTTTTTTGAATCCTTCACATGGACTAGCAGAGGCAAAACAGGCTCGGTGTTTGCCCTAGGCAGGTGTTTTACGGGGTCCGCGGCCCGCGCCGCGGGGCGCCCAGACTGGCCGCGGATACCGTTAGTCTGATCGGACGATGAATGCGTTTTTGCATGGTGAGAGCATTCTTTGCCATAGGCGCAATGCCTTGCCCACCACACCACAAGCCGCCCGGTGGAGCGGCAACTGGAGACATGTATGAACGCAATGACAGACAACTACCTCACCCCGGATGCTCTCGCCGTGATCGATCGCGCCAAGGCCCTGGCCGTCAGGCTGGCCGAGCGCGCCCAGCAGGCCGACCGTGAAGGCAGGATCAGCGACGAGACCATTGCCGAGATGGCCGAGGCAGGTCTGTTCCGCGTGCTGCAACCCAAGCGCTGGGGCGGCTATGAGATGGATCCGCGCGTGTTCTACAGCGTGCAGATGGAGCTGGCCAAGGGCTGCATGTCCACGGCCTGGATCTACGGCGTGGTCGGCGTCCACCCCTGGCAGCTGGCGCTCTTCCCCGACCAGGCCCAGCAGGATGTCTGGGGCAAGGACAGCGGTGTGCGCATCGCCTCCACCTATATGCCCACGGGCAAGGCCGAGCCCGTCGAGGGCGGCTTCAAGTTCAGCGGCCGCTGGAGCTTCTCCACGGGCTCCAAGCACTGCGACTGGCTGTTCCTCGGCGGTCTGCTGCCCAAGCGCGACGGCACGCCGGGCCTGGAGCATGTGACTTTTCTGCTGCCCAAGTCCGACTACCGCATCGAGGACAACTGGGACGTGCTGGGCCTGCGCGGCACGGGCAGCCATGACGTCGTGGTGGAAAACGCTTTCGTTCCCGCACACCGCATCCAGTACACCAACGACCACAGCGACGCGGGCTGCCCGGGCCGCAAGGAAAACACCGGCTGGCTGTTCCGCATTCCCTTCACCCATGTGTTCCAGCGCGCGGTCTCCACGGCCTGCCTGGGCGCGCTCGATGGCGCGATTGCCTCCTTTACCCAGCGTGCGATCTCCCATGTGGGCAAGCATGGCAACAAGATGGCCGAGGACGTGAATGCGCAGACCGCCGTGACCGAAGCCACGATCGCGCTGGACCAGCTCAAGCTCACGCTGTTCCGCAACTATGCCCGCATCGTCGATGCCGCCAAGACCGGCATCCAGCTCTCGCTGGAGGAGCGCCTGCTGCAGCGCGCCCAGGCCTCCTATGTGCCCAAGCTCACGGGCTTCCATGCCAACGAGCTGATGCGTGCCTGCGCGGCTAGCGGCACCTTCAAGACCAACTCGATCGAGCGCGTGTTCCGCGACATCCACCAGGGCCGTACCCATATCGCGAACAACACCGACGCCTATGTGCGCGCCTACGGCTCGCATGTGCTGGGCATTCCCAACCAGGAACCCTTCGTCTGATCGTCCCAGACCGAGACGGCGGCGGCAACCCGGCGGTGGCTGCCGCCTCTATCCGTTTGCAACAGTCCATCCATAAAACAGGTATTCCGGGAGACAAGGTATGGCAGAACAAGAATATGACCTGATCGTCGTTGGTTCGGGGGCGGGCGCCTTGCTGGGCGCCATCCGCGCTCAGGAGCAGGGCCTCAAGACCCTGGTGGTCGAGAAGGCCGATCTGTTTGGCGGCACTTCGGCCCTGTCGGGTGGCGGCATCTGGATTCCTCTGAACTACGACCAGCCGCGTGCGGGCATCAAGGACGATCTGGAAACCGCTTTCAGCTACATGAAGCGCTGCGTGCGCGGCATGGCCAGCGACGACCGGGTGCTGGCCTATGTGGAAACCGCGAGCAAGATGGCCGAGTATCTGCGCCAGATCGGCATTCCCTACCGCGCCATGGCCAAGTATGCGGACTACTACCCGCATATAGAGGGCTCCAAGCCCGGCGGCCGCACCATGGACCCGATGGACTTCAATGCCGCCAAGCTCGGCCTGGAGGCGCTGGAGACCATGCGCCCCGGCCCTCCGGGCAACCAGCTGTTCGGCCGCATGAGCATCAGCGCGTTCGAGGCGCATTCCATGCTGTCGCGCGAGCTCAAGTCGCGCTTCACCATCGTCGGCATGATGCTCAAGTATTTTCTTGACTATCCCTGGCGCAGCAAGACCCGCCGCGACCGCCGCCTGACCGGCGGCCAGGCCTTGATCGCGGGCCTGTTGACGGCCGCGCGCCAGGCCGGCGTCGAGATGTGGCGCAATGCCCCGCTCAAGGAACTGGTGCAGGATGGGGCGGGCCGCGTGACGGGCGTCGTCGTCGAGAAGAACGGTCAGGCCCTGCGGCTCGGCGCCAGGCGCGGCGTGCTGCTGGGCGCGGGCGGCTTCGAGCGCAATCAGCAGATGCGCGAGCAGTATCTGAACCAGCCCACCCGGGCCGAGTGGACGGCCACCCCCGTGGGCGGCAACGAGGGTGACGCGCACCGTGCGGGCCAGGCCCTGGGCGCGCAGCTGCATCTGATGGACTGGTCCTGGGGCGTGCCCACGATGGACGTGCCCAAGGAGCCTGCCTTCCGCGGCATCTTTGTGGAGCGCTCCCTGCCCGGCTGCATGGTGGTCAATGCCAAGGGCCAGCGCTTTCTCGATGAGTCCGGTCCCTATCCCGAGTTTCAGCAGGCCATGCTGGCCGAGCATGCCAAGGGCAATGGCGGCGTGCCGGCCTGGATCGTGTTCGATGCCAGCTTCCGCGCCCAGAACCCCATGGGCCCGCTGATGCCCGGCTCCGCCGTGCCCGACAGCAAGCTGCGCAAGAGCTGGCTCAATACCGTGTACTGGAAGGGCGAGACCCTTGATGAACTTGCGGCCCAGATCGGTGTCGATGCCTCAGGCCTCAAGGACAGCGCGCGCCGCATGACCGAATATGCGCGCACCGGCAAGGATCTGGACTTCGACCGCGGCGGCAATGTGTTCGACCGCTATTACGGCGACCCGCGCCTGAAGAACCCCAATCTGGGCCCCATAGAGAAAGGTCCGTTCTATGCGATGCGCTTGTGGCCCGGCGAAATCGGCACCAAGGGCGGCCTGCTCACCGATCGCGAAGCCCGTGTGCTCAACACCGAGGGTCAGGTCATCGGCGGCCTGTACTGCGTGGGCAATAACTCGGCTTCCGTGATGGGGCCCGCCTATCCGGGCGCGGGCTCCACGCTGGGCCCGGCCATGACTTTTGCGTTCCGCGCGGTGGCGGACATGCTGGGCAAGCCGCTGCCGCTGGAAAACCCCCGGCTGCTGGGCAAGGCCGTCTGAACACAGGAGAGCGCGATGACAAGTTCCCTAAAACATATCAGCACCATCAACCCAGTGGGCGCGGCGCTGGACGTGGGCTCTGCCGATGAAGTCCTGTGGTCGGACGCCGCGGACGTGGTCGTCGTCGGCTGGGGTGCCGCGGGTGCGAGCGCGGCCATAGAGGCGCGCGAGCAGGGCGCCGAGGTGCTGGTGATAGACCGCTTCAGCGGCGGCGGCGCCAGCGTGCTCTCGGGCGGCGTGGTCTATGCGGGCGGCGGCACGGCCTACCAGAAGCAGGCCGGCTTCGAGGACACGCCCGAGGCCATGGCGGACTATCTCCAGCATGAGGTCAACGGCGTGGTCAGCGACGCGACCCTGGCGCGCTTCAGCCGCGACAGCGTGGCGAATCTGCAGTGGCTGGAAAAGCAGGGTGTGAGCTTTGGCTCGACCATGCCCGCCTACAAGACCTCGTATCCACCCGATGGCATTTACCTCTACTACTCGGGCAACGAGGTGGTGCCTGCCTACGGCAATCCCAAGCTGGCCAAGAAGCCCGCGCCGCGCGGCCACCGCGTGGTGGCCAAGGGCCAGTCGGGCGCCACCTTCTATGCGGCGCTCAAGCAGTCCACGCTGGCGCGGGGCGCGCGCGCACTGACCCAGGCGCGCGTGCAGCGCCTGGTGCGCGAGCGGCATACGGGCCGGGTGCTGGGCGTGGAGGTCATGGTGCTGCCCGCCGACGATGCGCGCACCGAGCGCCACAAAAAGCTCGATGAACTGGTGGCCAAGTGGCGTCTGTACCAGGCGCCGCGCGCCCAGGCGGGCCGGCGCGAGGCCGCGAAGATCGAAAGCGAGATCGGCGAGAAGCGCTTCATCCGCGCCAGACAGGCCGTGGTGCTCTCCACGGGCGGCTATGTCTTCAATTCCGAACTCATGGAGCGGCATGCTCCGGCCTATACGCCGGGCTGGCTCACGGGCGCTGCGGGCTGCGATGGCTCGGGCCTGCGCCTGGGCCAGTCGGTGGGCGGCATAGGCCAGGACCTGAGCAATATCTCGGCCTGGCGCTTCATCACGCCGCCCTCGGTCTGGCCCAAGGGCCTGGTGGTCAACACCGGGGGTGAGCGCTTCTGCAACGAGCAGGTCTATGGCGCCAAGCTGGGCTACGAGATGATGGAAAACCAGGGCGGCAAGGCCTGGCTCATCATAGACAGCCGCCTGCGCCGCCAGGCAACCTGGCAGTGCCTGTTTGGAGGGCTCTGGGCGTTCCAGTCCATGCCCGCGCTGGCGCTGATGTACAAGGTGGCGCTCAAGGGCCGGTCGGTGGCCGATCTGGCCCGGAAAATCGGCGCCGATGCGGCCGTGCTGCAGCGCCAGTTCGACGCGGCCAATGCCGCGGCGCGCGGCGAGCGCGACGACCCCATGGGCAAGTCCAAGGACATGCGCCATGAGTTCAAGGGCGGCCCGCTGTTCGCCATTGATATCTCCATCAGCCAGAAGATGTTCCCGATCGCCGTGCTCAGCCTGGGCGGCCTCCAGGTCAACGAGGACAGCGGCGCCGTCATCGATGGCGCGGGACGGGACATTCCGGGGTTGTATGCCGCGGGCCGCACCGCGATCGGCATCGCCTCATCGCGCTATGTGAGCGGCCTGTCGCTGGCCGACTGCGTGTTCTCCGGCCGCCGGGCCGGCAAGGCGGCGGCGCTGGACAGCGCGCAGCCCGCTCCGCAGGCCGCCGTGCAGCGGGCTGCGGTGGCGGAAAGCCTGAGTTCCTGACCCCGTGGATATGGGGGCCGCCTGCTGCCGGGGCGTCGGCGGCAGGCGGCGCAAAAAAGTGTGAGTGAGTAAGGGGTAGACAAAAAATGAGCAGTGAAGCCACCGGCGCCGCAGCGCGCTACCACCCGTTGCGGGTGCGTGCGGTGATAGATGAAACGCATGACACCAAGTCCATTGTGTTCGAGGTGCCCGAGGCCCTGGCGGAGCAGTTCCGCTACCGTCCCGGCCAGTTTCTGACCTTGCGGCTGCCCATCGAAGGCCGCTATGTGCCGCGCTGCTATTCCATGTCCAGCGCGCCGGCGCTGGACGATGCGCTGCGCGTGACCGTCAAGCGCGTGCACCAGGGACGCGGCTCCAACTGGGTCTGCGACAAGGTGCGCGTGGGCGACACCATAGAGCTCATGCCGCCAGCCGGCCTGTTTTCGCCCAGGAATCTGGCGCAGAACTTTCTGCTGCTGGCCGGCGGCAGCGGCATCACCCCGGTCTTCTCGATTCTGCGTACCGTGCTCCAGCAGCATCAGGGCCGAGTGGTGCTGTTCTATGCTAATCGCGACGAGCGTTCGGTGATCTTCAAGCGGGATCTGCAGCAGCTGGCCGCCGAGTATCCGCAGCGCCTGCAGATCGTGCACTGGCTGGACTCGGTGCAGGGCGCACCCTCGCAGCAACAGCTCGCGGCCTGGGCCATGCCCTGGGTTGCCGATGCGGGCCAGGCCTTTATCTGCGGACCCGGCCCTTTCATGGATGCGGCGCAGGCGGCCATGGTCGAGGCGGGCATGGCCGCCGAGCAGGTGCATGTGGAGCGCTTTGTCTCGCTGCCCGACGAGGAAACCCTGCAGCAGATGCAGCAGCAGGATGCGGCCGCTCCCGTGGAGGCCGCCGTCGACGAGGCCCGGGTGCAACTGCGCCTGGACGGCGAGGAGTACGAATTCACCTGCGGCGGCACGGAAACGCTGCTCGAGGCCGGCCTGCGTGCGGGCATCAACGTGCCGTTCTCCTGCCAGGCCGGCATGTGTGCGTCCTGCATGTGCCAGGTGCAGGATGGCAGCGTGCATCTGCGCCACAACGAGGTGCTCGATGCCAAGGACCTGGCCAAGAAGTGGACCCTGGCCTGCCAGTCCGTGCCCACCAGCGAAAAGCTGCGCGTCAAATTCCCGGAGTAATTTATGTCGAATATCAATCAGAGCGCGGTGCAGCAGTCTTTGCAGACCCTGCCCGGCATGCTGGCCGATGTGGCCGGCCGCTTCGCCGACCGCGCGGCCATTGTCGAAAATGGCCGCTCCATCAGCTACCAGCAGTTGCAGCAGCTGAGCCGCCAGGCGGCCCGCGCGCTGATGACGCTGGGGGTGCAGGCCGGTGACCGCGTGGCCCTGTGGGCGCCCAATCTCAGCGAATGGATTGTCGCGGCCTGCGGCGTCCATGCGGCGGGCGCCGTGCTGGTGCCGCTGAACACGCGCATGAAGGGCGCCGAGGCTGCCGACATCCTGGAGCGCAGCCGCGCCAAGGTGCTGGTCAGCGTGGGCGATTTTCTGAATCACTATTACCCCGATCTGCTCGGCGGCCTGCGTCCGGCCACGCTGGAGCAGCTGGTGGTGCTGGGCGACAAGGTGCTGGCCAGCGCCGACTTGAGCTGGCAGCAGTTCATGGCCCGGGCCGAGGGCACCAGCGCCCAGGCCCAGCTGCAGCGCGAGGCGCAGATCCGGCCCGACGATACGGCGGACCTGATGTTCACCTCGGGCACCACGGGCCGGCCCAAGGGCGTGATGTGCGCGCACCGGCCGACGATTCTGGCCTTCAAGGCCTGGTCCGACGTGGTGGGCCTGAGCGAGGGCAGCCGCTATCTGATCGTCAACCCCTTCTTCCACACTTTCGGCTACAAGGCCGGCTGGGTGGCGGCCCTGCTGCAGGGGGCGACCGTCTACCCCGAGCAGGTGTTCGACGCCGACGCGATCTTGCGCCGCATCGAAAGCGACCGCATCAGCTTCATGCCCGGGCCGCCCACGCTGTTCCTGTCCATGCTGGCCCATCCGGGGCTCAAGAACTTCGATCTGAGCTCGCTCCAGTCCTCGGTCACGGGCGCTTCCACCGTGCCGCCGATTCTGATCCGGCGCATGCGCGAAGAACTGGGCATCAGGAATGTGACCACGGCCTACGGCCTGACCGAGTGCGGCGGCTGCGCCACGCTCTGCGAGCCCGCCGACGATGTGGACACGGTGGCCAATACCTGCGGCAAGGCGCTGCCCGGCACCGAGGTGCGCTGCGTGGACGAGCAGGGCCTGCCCGTGGCGGCCGGCGTAGCCGGCGAAGTGCTGCTGCGTGGCTATCACATCATGAAAGGCTACTTCGAGGACGAGCAGGCCACGGCGGAAACCATAGACGCCGAGGGCTGGCTGCATACCGGCGATGTGGGTGTGCTCGACGAGCGTGGCTATCTGCGCATCACCGACCGTCTCAAGGACATGTTCATCGTGGGCGGCTTCAACTGCTACCCGGCCGAGATCGAGCGCATGCTCTCCAACCATCCCGACGTGGCCCAGGTAGCGGTGCTGGGCGTGGCCGACGAGCGCATGGGCGAAGTGGGCTGCGCCTGCGTGGTGGCGCGCAATGGTGTGCAGCTGGACCGCGAGGCCTTCATCGTCTGGTGCCGCGCCAATATGGCCAACTACAAGGTACCGCGCTTTGTGCTCCAGCTCGACAGCCTGCCCGTGAACGCCTCCAACAAGGTGCAAAAGCGCGATCTGCTGCAGATCGTCAAAGATCGCCTTGAGCCGGCGGCCCAAGCTGTTTGAAACCTGTCGAGCGAGAAATTTGCCGAACTTGAAAAAGGTGGTGAATTTTTCTGACTATAATTCAAGTCTGTTCTGTAAAGCTCTGCGCTTTCGGAGATGCGGGAATAGCTCAGTTGGTAGAGCGATACCTTGCCAAGGTATAGGTCGACGGTTCGAACCCGTTTTCCCGCTCCAAGTTTTGAAAAGGGAAGCAAAAGCTTCCCTTTTTTATTGCCTTGGTCGCATGGCTGATGCAATACTTCTGCGCTGGTGCATGCGCCGGCGCCTGAAGTGGGCCCCGATGGTGAAATTGGTAGACACTGCAGACTTAAAATCTGCCGCTCTTTACGGAGCGTACCGGTTCGATTCCGGTTCGGGGCACCAGTCTTTTGAGGGTGTTGATAGGACTTCAGGCTTGTGGCCTTGAGGTCCTTTTTGCTTTTGCAGCCGCTGAAAAACAGCGTTCGCGCTGCGTAAAACATGGATGACAGAAACCTGTCGGCTCCCGCGTCCTGCATCGAAAAACTCTCTTGATGTCGTTATTCTTGCTGCATTGCAACAAAACATGCCCTGTACTGCTGTTATCGCGGGGCTTGTTCAGGGATGAACGTTAACGATTGGTCTTTTCTTCTGGTCATTGCGACCATTCTCCTCACGCCCGGGCCCACGAATACTTTGCTGGCCTCTTCGGGTATCAGCCAGGGGCTGCGCCGCTCGGCTCCTTTGCTGTCCTTTGAGTGTCTGGGCTATGTCTGTGCGACCAGCGCCTGGGGACTGGTGCTCAACACCACGATGCATGACTATCCTTTTGTCATCAATCTCATCAAGGTGGTCAGCGGCCTGTACATCGCCAAACTGGGCTTGCGGCTCTGGTATCAAGCCAGACGGGATCCGCTGCAGGAGCTGCTGGTTTCGGTCAAGCCTCTCGAGCTGTTCATCGCCACGCTGCTCAACCCCAAGGCCGTGATCTTTGCGATGGCGCTGTTTCCGGTGCAGACTTGGCTCAGCGTCTCCAACTATGCGGGAGTCATGGGCAGCTTTGTGCTGTTGGTGGCATCGATCGGCGGCCTGTGGATTGTCTTTGGCTCGGTGCTAATGGCCGGCCGCGTCCGCTGGCTGCAGCCCCAGGTGTTTCAGCGCCTGGCGGCATTGACGCTGTGGGGATTTGCGGCGTGGTTGCTGGTCAACGGCATTTTCTTCTGAGCGCTGCTGTGAATCCACGAGTCTGCGCGGTTATGACTTCGGTGAGAAAATCCCCCTCTGTAATGCTATTTGGCACAGGGGTGCCAGGCATTGGTTAAGAAGCTTGGAAAAGCTCCGGCTTCGATGCAATATGGGGCTGAAGTTCTGTCATGCTGACAGGGCCTGCACTCCAAGAGAATGAAGATGTCTAGTTACAACGCTGCTTTTGAAATCCATGTCCACGGTCAGGTCCTGCTCCGTGCTGATGTCACGTATGAGCAGCTGCAAGATGCATTGCGCCCCTTGTGGGCCTATGCGGGTGCGCGCTCGCTGGCAGACGGCGAGGCCAGCTTCTACGAGGAGGAGCCCGGCATCCAGTTCGATGCCAAGGAGCATGTGCTGCAGATGTGCTGGACGGTGCGCGGCGACGACGATTTCCGCCAGGCGCTGGACGATATGTGCATGGGCCTGAATGACCTGGCCGACCAGGGCGCAGCCATCGAGGTGACGTTCTACGACACCGAGTTCGATGAGGAAGAGGCGCCGCCCGAGGCCCAGAGCCGCGATGACTTTGTGATGCTGTTCGTGGGCCCCAATCCCGCCGCCATCATGCAGGTGCAGCGCGATCTGCTGGTGCAGGATGTGATCAACCTCATGGAACGCCATTTCGACGGCTCCGAGCTGGGCGGCGTGGTGCAGGAGATAGACAAGCTGTTCTCCGAGCGCTTCGAGGCCCTGGTCAGTTCGCTGGAACTGGGCAAGCCGCCGCGCGGCGGCATGGGCGGCTCGGGTTCGGGCCATGGCGGCAACCGCCGCCCGCGCCATCTGCATTGAGCGTCGTCGCCCGACGTCAGCGAGACCAGGCCCCCGGCGCTGCGGCAGCAGCGCCTGCGGAGCTTTTCGTCGATATGAAGCCCATTCCCACGCCCAAGTATTCCGGTGCGATCATGCCGCGGCGCGAGGCTGTGGCCGGTGCCGTGGCTCTGCCGTATCTGAGCGGCTATGCGCCTTCGCTGCAGAACCAGGTGCGTGACTGGCTGCAGGCGGGCAAGGCCGGGGAGTGGCTGCGGCGCAAATATCCGCAGGCCCATGCGGTGCGCACGGACAGGGCGCTCTACGCCTATGTGGACGAGATCAAGGCCGAATATCTGCGCAACGCGGGCCAGCTGCACAAGGTGGCTTACGACAGCAAGATTCATGTGGTGCGCAATGCGCTGGGCCTGCACACGCGCCGCGCCATA
The DNA here is from genome assembly GCA_019236485.1 of Comamonas sp. GTDB lineage: Bacteria > Pseudomonadota > Gammaproteobacteria > Burkholderiales > Burkholderiaceae_C > Comamonas. The sequence goes on from JAFAIY010000261.1 coordinate 11,456, forward strand.
GCGCATGGCGGCAAGCTCAACGCCCGCCACGAGATCCATGTGGCCACCATGTTCAAGCAGGCGCCCGATGCTTTTCTGCGCATGATCTGCGTGCATGAGCTGGCCCATATCCGCATCATGGATCACGACAAGGCCTTCTATCAGCTATGCGCGCATATGGAGCCGGATTACCATCAGCTCGAATTCGATGTGCGCTTTTATCTCAGCTATCTGGATGCGGGCGGCGAGCCACTCTGGACCTGATCGGCTCAGGCCGCGATGGCGAGTGCGCTGGGCGAGCTCACATCCACATGGCTGCAGCAACTGGCGGGCAGCTCCAGCCAGCGCTGGGCGGCCGCCTCGAGTGCGGGCAGCGCACCCGTGGTCAGGAGCCGGATCTGCTGCGCCGGCGCCAGCTGCTGCTCATCGGCTTCGCGCGCGAGCAGGGCGCGCAGCTCCAGCATGCGCCGGGTCTGGCGCGCGACGGGGGCGCCGGTGTCCAGCAGCTGGATGTCCGGCCCCAGCAGCGCGCGCAGATCGTCCTTGACAAACACATAGTGGGTGCAGCCCAGCACCAGCGTATCCATCTGCCCGGTTTTCTGGCCAAAACTGCCTAAAGCGCTGGTGTACTTTGCGCAGAGTGCTCTGATTTCGGAGGTTTCCGGCTGCTGGGTCAGCGGCTGTTCGGTGCTGCGCTCTATGGCCTTGGCCAGGCCGTCGCAGGCTTGCAGATGGAACCGGGCACGCTGGCCATGCTCGGCCACAAGCCTGGCCACACGCTGGCTGCCGACCGTGCCGCGCGTGGCCATGACGCCCACATGGTGGGTCTGGCTGGAGAAGGAGGCGGGCTTGATCGCGGGCTCCACGCCGATCACGGGCAGCTCCGGCATCTGCGCGCGCAGCATCTCGACGGCCGCCGCCGTCGCCGTGTTGCAGGCGATGACCAGAATCTTGATGCCGTGGCGCTCTTGCAGATGCTGGGCGATGGCCAGCGTGCGCTCCTGGACAAAGGCGTCGCCGCGCGCATCGCCGTAGGGGGCGTTGCCGCTGTCGGCCAGATACACAAAGCTCTCCTGGGGCAGCTCGTGGCGCAGCGCCTGCAGCACGCTGAGACCGCCGACACCGCTGTCAAAAATGCCTATGGGAGAGGAAGTTGTGGGCATGGGCGGGCGATAAGGTCGGGGTTTGAATCTGGGCCGGGCGTCAGTATGCGTCGCTTCGAGCATCGGTGCTGTGCACAGGGGCTTGGGAATCAGCGGTCCTCGGCGCCCTGAGTCACGGCCAGGCCGCATACGGGGCAGAAGCTGTCCTCATGGGCCACTTCATGGCCTGCCGGGCAGTAGCGGGTGCGCAGCAGGTCGGGCCGTCTCCAGCTCGAGAAAAAAATGCAGAAAGCCATGCCGTAGAACACCATGGCGTGGCCCGAGAACAAGCGCACACCTTTGGCCAGGCCCGTGTCCCGGCTGGCGATGGCAAGCAGAAAGTTGATCAGGGCATAGGCAAAAATTCCACCGACCGCATAGATCATCTGCGGCGGGCAGCCGGCCAGCACCTTCTTCCAGGAAAACTTGAAACGGCCGCCGTTGTTGATGCGCTGGGCAAGCAGCACCGCGGGAAGCCAGACCGCAAAAATGCCGCCGCCGAGGACGGCGGCCGCCGCCATCTGCACGCTCTCGCTCAAGCGGCTCTGTATGGACGGCAGCAGGCCGGCGATGGCCGCCACCTGGGCAAGGGCGCAGAGCAGCAGGCCCAGGCTCGCGACCAGCATCAAGGGAATCAGCAAAAAGCGCATGACCCGAGTATTGCCTATGTCTGCGCCGCCCAGATAGCTTGCTGCTATTCAATGCGTAGCTGTACGGTCAGTTTTGCAGGGTGCTTTAGCCGGTTCTGTGCCTGATCGCAAGCCAGCAGGCATGGGCCTCATCCCACTGCTGTTCATCGAATATCGCGATGCCGGCCTGGCTCAGCAAGGCCGCGGTCACGCCCTGGCCCGCAATGCGCCGGCCACCAAAGCTGCCGTCATAGATGTCGAGGCTGCCGCAGGACGGGCTCGACTGCTTGAGCACGGCCAGCCGAATCCCGTGTTCGCGCGCCAGGGCCAGGGCCTGCTTGGCGCCGCTGCGGAACGCTGCGGAGACATCCGCACCATCGGTGCCGAGCACCCGAGCCTGTCCCTGCAGCACGGCCATGCCTGCCGAGCCATGGGCCGGGGGCGAGACCACGATCTCGGCGGCGGGGCGCGGCGTAGGCAGGCCGCCAGCCGCTTCGGGGCAGCTGGAGATGACCAGCCCCTGTGCCAGCCAGTCTTGCAGCACCGGATGCTGCACGGCCTTGTGCCCGCCGTCGTAGCGCACGGGCTGGCCCAACAGGCAGGCGCTGACCAGAATTCTAGGCAAGCCGTTGTCGGTCGGCACAGAGCCTGGTTGCGCGGAGTTTGTCATCGTCATAGGTTTGGCAGTAGGGGCAGATGTGGTTGCAGGCTGCTCGAACTCAGATCCAGCGTCTGGTGCGTTGCAGATAGCTTTGGTATGGCGCCCCGAACTTGGCCAGCAGAATGCGTTCTTCGGGCTTGATCTGGAACGCGGTGATATAGAGCACAAAAACCGGCAGGCCCAGCAAGGCCAGCCAGTTGCCCAGCCATAGCGCCCAGGCCGCGAGCAAAAGCGCCATGCCCAGATACATGGGGTTGCGCGTAAAGCGGTAGATGCCGGTTTGCACCACGGCCGAAGATTTTTGCGGAGTCAGCGGGTTGACGGTGGTGCGGTGCCGGTGAAACGCCCAGACTCCGGCCAGGTCCGCGCTCAGGCCCAGCAAGACGGGCAGGACGATGCACGGGGTGGGGACGGCCGCCGCGAAGGCCATGGCCGGCGCGGCACGGCCGATGGCATACATGGCGGCCGCGCAGAGCAGGGCGACGACGGGCGGCGGTATCTTGAGTTCCAGCGATTTCATGGCGGCATCGGCTTTTGCAGCACCGCCCGCGCCGCGGGCAGTGATGAGGTCGGCGAGACTATTCGTAATACTCCCAGGCCGCAAGCATAAGTCCGGCCTGCTGCTCGCTGCCCAGAAATCGGCCCAGTTCGGCCATGATTCTGGCGCGGCCCCGGGGTGTCAGACCGTCGTCGGGATCGAGCTCCTGCTCGCTCAAGGCTTCATGGGTGTTGGCGACCGTTGCCAGGGCGCCTATGGCGGTGAGCAGATCCGGGGCGAACGGGCGAGGCTCCCAGCGCCCCGCGCCGTGGAAGGCAAACAGCACCTGTCCGCCGAGGGTGTCCAGAATGAAGGGGTCGCCGCCTTGTTCGGCGATCACCAGCCAGTGCTCGGGCCAGCCCGGCAGAGGCTCCGCGGGGCTGGAGCGCCAGGCGTAACCCGCTTGCAGATCGAACAGCTTGTGCAACGGCGGAATGCAGACCGGGTTGCCGCCCACGGCAAGAGTGCTGCCCACAGGGCCTACGCTCGCATGGAACACCTGGCCCCATGGTCCTATCTGCGCGTACAGGCGGGTCACTTCCTCGGGCAGAGGTTTGCTTCCGCGCCAGTCTGAGGCCGCTTGGGGACGAAGCTCGCCCCAGGGGGCCAGAAGCTGCTTGAGTTGCTGAAGCTTGGGCATGGCGGCAGTCAAAGGGTTTTGCGCATATGGGCATTGGCCAGCGCGACGCCGTGCAGCACCGGAAGCTGCTGGCGCACGAGCACAAAGCCGAAGTGCTGAAAAAAAGGCTGGGCGTTGAGGCTGACGTCGGCGCTGAGCCGGTCCAGCCCGCGCTGTGCGGCAAGCTGGTGCAGATGCTGCATGAGCAGCCTGCCCACGCCGTGGCGCGCGTGCTGAGCGGCGACAAAGAAATGGTCGATATAGCCATCGGCCTGCAGATCCGCATAGCCGAGCACGCAACCGCTCTCGTCCACGGCGACGAAAGGCTGCAGGGCCTGGAGGCGGGAGCTCCAGGCCGGCCAGTCCGGGGCGGACGGCGCCCAGGCCTGCAGCTGTGCGGGGCTGTAATAGGCCGCCGCCAGCCGGTGGACGGCGCTGTGAAACACCTGCCACAGGGCCTGCTCGTCGCCGGGCTGATAGCTGCGTATATGCATGGATTGGCAGAGGGTTGGAGCTTGGCAAGAATGCATGGAACCCATGGTCGGCCGCGGACTGGGCGGGAGGTTCGGGCGGTGAAGGAGGCCGTATCCAGATTTGCCGGCCAGCCGCGGATGTGACGAACTTCTGGACAGAAAATACAGCTTATCGGTAGTCTAAAGTCTGTCGAATGCTCAGGTTTTTATAGCGAAAAAAATGG
>JAFAIY010000324.1 GCA_019236485.1 Comamonas sp.
CTCAGCCCCAAGGGCGTGGACGCCGCCGTGCGCGACAAGATCCGCACCGATGTGGTGGCCGTGCTGCAGGACCCGCAGGTCAGGGAGAAGTTCTCCACCTTCGCCTCCAGCCCATGAGCTTCACGGTGCCCGAGATGCGGCAGTTCGCCAAGAAGAAGTCCGAGCAATACCAGCTGCTGATTGAAAAAGCCCAGATCAGCCTGGATTGACAAACGCTTGCAGCTATCAAATAAATAACAGCTCGGGCATGCGCCCGCAGCCGGCAAAGCCCTGTCAGCACCAGCTGCACGGGGCTTTTTCATTGCAGGCGAGCCAGAACGGTAGATCTGTGCAAACCCGGCAGACCCTGCCAGCGGCCGTTCCTGCAGCCTTGCAGAGAATGGGCTCGACCAGAAGTTACACTTGTTACACAGTGCTCCGCCGAATTTCCATCCGGCCTGTCGGGCACCCGCATGTCATGAGCACCCCTTGCGCAACTACAGGGTTGTGCCCCATGGCAATTTCCCGCCCAAGCCACAGCGCCAGCTGCCTGCCAGGGCTCCATCCTGTTTCCACGTGACTCCACGCAGTTCAGGCCATCCAGATCGTTATAAAAAGATAAGCAATTCCTTCAAAACTGCCATCGCAGCCCTGCTTCTTCCCCTGGCTGCGGCCACCCAGGCGGCCGAGCCTCCCTCGGCCACAGCGGCGGCGGACCTGTATCTGCGCACCCTGGTCAACCATGATGAACAGGGCATCGGCCAGCTCAATGACTATCTGCGCCCGGACCGCCTGCGCTCCAAGCGCAGCCCCGACTACGCCAATGCTGCCGAGCTCAAGGCCGCCGATCAGGACTTCCCCGGCGAGGTGGCAAACATAGTCCTGCCCCTGTTCCCCGAAGCCCAGCACAAGGACCTCAAGGCTCCGGTGGAAGCCCTGATGCGCACCGTGCAGCAGGCTCGCCAGAAGTCCGAATGCAAGGCCGGTGCGGCCAGCAAGCCGCAGCGCGACAAGTATGGCGTGCTGAACACCCAGGTGCAGTTCGAGTGCCTGCTGGTCAAGACGCCGGAGACCTGGGCCGAAGGCATTCAGCGCATGGCCCGCAACAAACTGGGCACGGCGCAGGCCGTGGCCGAGCTGCAGGCGCTGCAAAAAGCCTATGCAGCTCCAGCCAGCTTCAACTACCAGGGTGTGTTTCCGCTGAGCATGGTGCCCAAGGACAAGGACAAGGCCTGGCGCAATGACTTTGCGAGCGAAACCGTGGACGAGATGTTCAGCGAACTCTGAAGCTGAACTACGCAGGACCGGTTTCAGCGCAGCTAGGTCCTGCCCCCATGGACTCAAGCCATCGCCGAGCCTGCAGCGGTTGCTGGAGCTCACGGCTGTATCTCGACCTAACGGTCACCACACCATAGCAGACATTCGCGCATTTGCGCTGGCGACTGTCCAATGGCGTGTTTTGGCTGAGCAGCCGACCATCGCCTTCAGGAATGCCATATGCGTGACGCATAACGCACCACCCGGATAGCTGGTCTAGGCCGGCTGCACGAAGAGAAATGATAGTCAGAACGGCTTGCTGATCGATACCAGGAAGGTGCGGCGCGGCGCGAACTGCGGTGCGCCCACGCCAATGCCGGTGCCGTCGCGCAGCTCGTAGCTGCGGTCGAACAGATTCAGTACCGACAGACGCGTTTTCAGCTTGCCCACCATTGGCAGGTCGAAGTCGCGCACGGCGCCCACGTTCACCTGCCAGTAGTCGGGCAGGTGCTCGGTATTGGCAAAGCCCCGGCGCAGGCCCGAGCCGAACAGCGCGCTCGCCGTCCAGGTGGTGCCCGCCTGCAAGTACGACACGCCGCCTGAGGCCGTCAGCTGCTGGTCGTGGTCCAGGTGCACCCAGTGGCTGTTGATGTAGGCCAGCTCGTCGGCGCCAAAGTTGAACTGCCCGGTCTCCAGACCCTTGCCCAAGGCCCGCGAAACGGCCACGTTCAGGTAGGCACCGAAATTGCCCTGGCGGTAGTTGGCAGAGCCCTCAATGCCGTAGATGCGGCCGCGCTCGTAGTTGAACGCCGAGTACAGCAGTGCATTGCCGAACTGGCCTTCGTCCTGCAGGTGGCGCACATCGCGGTAGTAGGCGTCGAGCCCGAGCGTCAGGTTCGGCGTCAACTGGTGCGAGATGCCGACGTCGAAGTAGTTGGAACGCTCCGAGCGCACGGCGGTGTTGGCGTCCGACGGCAGCGCGTTCGTGGTGCCCAGGAATTTGTCCACCGTCGTGGCGTCGAACTTCTCGGTCGGCGGCGGCGTGAAATAGCGCGCATAGCCGGCGTGCAGGCGAGTGCGGCTCGACCAGTCGTAGGTCACGCCCAGGCGCGGGCTGAGTTGCTGTTCGCTGACGATGGTGTTCACATGGTCGTAGCGCACACCGTAGTTGACGGTGAGCCTGTCGCTAGGCTTCCATTCGTCCTGCAGGTACACGCCCACCGTGCTGCCCGCGCCGCGCGCATTGTCGGTGATGGCGAGCGGCGTGCCGCTGGTCTGTGCACCGCTGTCGTCGGCCGGGAAGACCTGCGAGCGGTTGTCCACCCCGTAGCGCTCGCGCTGCAGGAACAGGCCGACACGCAGCGTGTGGTGCTCGTTCAGCCGGTAGCTGGCATCGCTTTGCAGGCCATAGGCGCTGTTGCTGCGCGTGATGTTGGAGGCCACGCCGTTGTAGACCTGGTCGCCCACCGGGTCGGGCAGGTAGTCGATGCGGCTGGAGCGGCGGAACAGCGAAACCTGGTAGTCGAGTTGCGGCGACACCTTGCGCTGGTACGACAGGATCTGAAAGTCCGTCTGCTCGCGCTGGTTGGCATTAAGGTCCTGCGAGGCTGGCGACACGGCGCCATCCAGCGTGAACTGCGGCGTCAGGCCTGGCCGCGTGGGAATCTGGAAATGGCTGTTTGCCGTGCCAAACATCAAGCCCACGCGGCTGTCGGCATCGAGCATATACGACAACATGCCAAAGGACTTGTTCTGCGTGGTGTGGTCGTGCATGGCGCTGCGCTGGCCGGTGGGATTCTCTATACCCAGGTTGCTTTCGGCGAGGGTGCCGCTCAGATAGTAGCTCCAGGGTCCCTGCGCGCCCTGCACCTGGACATTGAGATCGCGCCAGCCGTTGCTGCCCAGCACGGTGCCGATCTCGCCGCCGAAGGGCCTGGGCTGGCCCTCGTCGTCATCGGCCGCCCCTTTGGTGTGGATGTCGACCACGCCGGCGGTGCGGTAGCCGTATTGCGCCGGCAGCGCGCCGGTGAGCACGTTGATCTGGTTGGCGAAGCGCGTGTCCAGCATCTGGCCGAAGCCGCTGATCGGCTCGGGGATCACCACGCCGTTGATGCGGTACTGCAGATTGGAATGGTCGCCGCGCACATGCAACTGGCCATACGAGTCCTGAACGACACCCGGCGCCTGCAGCAGCACCTGGTTCAGTGGCGTGGCGTCACCCTGCGGCAGGCGGGCGATGTCGTCGCTGTTGAAGTTATAGAGGGAGCTACCGGTGTCGGGCGACAGCGCATTGCGCGCCGCGTCCAGGCGCTTGGCGCTCACGCGCACCTCGCCCAGGCTGCCCGCAGGGGCACTGGGCTGTACCGTGACGGTGTCGTCAGGCACCTCGGGAGATTGGGAAGGGCTGGCGGCCTGCTGCGCAAGCGCAGAAACAGAAGCCAGGGCGGGCAGGACGGCAGCAAGCGCCGCCGCCAGCGCACGGGGCGGAAAAGGAGTCATGGCAAACCTTTGAATCGAATGGATGCAATCAGCGCCGGCCCGAGCATTCACGCAGGGGTCGGCGGGCAAAACAGGATTCAAGGCTTGGATGGAGGATCGCGCGCGCGCACGGCCACCGCGAATACCGGGGCGCGCGCGCACGGCCTGACAGGCGGGAAATGCCAACATAAGGCCAAACCGAGGCCCCAGAGCACCACCACGGGCAATCCCATGTCCAGATCCAGCGCGGCAAACGCCGCGCACTCGAGGCAGGCGGGATGGTCCGGTGCAGGAGGCTGCTCAGTACCGTGGCCAGCGTCCGACCATGCCTCGCTGGTCTGCGGCAGGTGCGACAGCGCATGGCGCAGCGCCCCCTGTTCGCCGAACAGCAGCAGCAGCGCCAGCAGGCAGGCCAGCCAGCGCAGGTGGGGGGATGATAGGCAAAGCGAACGCAAGGGTAGGACGTAGGCGCAGATCAGGCAGCTATGAATTGTGGCATGCCGGCATTACTTGGTACCAATGAACAGCAACGCCACGACCGCTATCCATGTCTCAGCAGCGCCTCCGGCGAGACTGACGGCGGTGATCCTGAGATAGCCCCCTGAGATAGCCCCCTGAATCTCCGGACACGGTCCATCGCTTATCTTCGAGATAGGCATAGGACTGTACGTATGACTAGGCATACAGAGACGATAGAGGTCATTACCCGAGACCAGCGCAGGCGGCGCTGGTCGGCTGCCGAGAAGGCAGCCTTGGTTCGCAAGACGTATGAACCAGGCATGAGCGTCTCGCTCGTGGCCCGCCAGGAAGGCGTTTCGGCAAGCCTGCTATTCACTTGGCGGCGACTGGAT
>JAFAIY010000332.1 GCA_019236485.1 Comamonas sp.
CGGGCCAGCGCGGGATCGCAGCTCTTGCCGTCGGCCGTGCCCAGATTCAGGTCGGGCAGCTTGCCTTCGAAGAAGCGCGGCAGCACCGAGCGGATGCTGTGCGCATCCCAGAGCATGGCCGTGCCGTGCTGGCTCTTGATGCGATCCAGCTCGGCGCGCAGCTGGCCGTGATAGGGCTGCCAGTAGGCCTCGCGGCGGCGCGCGATCTCGGCCTCATCGGGCTCGCAGTCCTTGCTCGCATACAGCGGCGTATCGGCGAAAGTGTCGACGGGACACAGGCCGGTCACGCTCTGGCCCGGATAGAGGCTGGCGCCGTCGGGCGGACGGTTGAGGTCGATCACATAGCGCGAATGCGTGGCCACGAGGATGGACGCGCCCAGCTGCTTGGCAAAGTCGTAGAGCCGCGGCATATGCCAGTCCGTGTCATGAACTTCGCGGCCTTCGGGCGTGAGCTTGGCCGCGATCTCGGCCGGCACATGGGTGCCGGTATGCGGCATGGAAATCAGCAGCGGCGCCGTGCCCTGGTGGAAGATGAACGGCGGGATGGATGGGCTCATGGAGCGTCTCTCTTCTATCGGAAAACTATATGGGTCTGGTGCGGACCGGCAGGCACCGAATCCGCGCCAGCCGTCTCTCAGAGGTTCTGCAGCAAGGCCTTGCGGGCCTTGATGAAAGCCTGCTGCACGGCTTCGTGCTGCGCATGGCGGCCGGACTGCACGCGCTGCTTGCCGCCGACCCAGACATCGGCGATCGCCGAGGTGCGGTGGCTCGCAAACACATGGCTGGCATGGGCGCTGTCTGCCGGCAGCCCGGCCAGTGCCACATGGCTGGCATCCAGCACCACGAAGTCGGCCTGCTGGCCCACGGCCAGTCCTGCCCCCGCAGCCACGCGGCCCGAGGCCTGGGCGCCGCCGGCCACGGCCTGCAGCGTCATGGCGGTCGCCACCTGGGGCTGGGCGCTGCCGCCCAGCACATTGCGCTGGCGCAGGTTCAGGCGCTGGCTGTACTCCAGCATCAGCAGCTCCTCGGCCGCATTCACCGTGGCATGGCTGTCCGAGCCCACGCCCCAGCGGCCGCCGTGCTTCAGCCACAGCGGCATGTCGAAAATGCCGTCGCCCAGATTGGCCTCGGTCGTGGGGCAGATGCCGGCCACGGCGCCGCTGCGGGCCGCGCTTGCGTATTCCTCGGGCGTCATATGGGTGGCATGGATCAGGCACCAGCGCTGGTCGACGGGAGCATGCTCCATCAGCCATTGCACGGGGCGCTGGCCGCTCCAGGCCAGGCAGTCGTCGACCTCCTGGGTCTGTTCGGCAATATGGATGTGCACCGGCGCCTGGGGCAGCATGGCGTGCAGGCCGGCCACGGCGGCCTTCAGGCTGTCGGGCGGCACGGCGCGCAGCGAGTGCGGAGCCAGGCCCAGTACGGCTTTCTGCGCTCTTGTGGCCGGTGCCAGGCGCTGCAGCAGAGAGAGCATGCTGTCCGTGCTGCGGATGAAGCGCGCCTGGTCCTCGCGCGGCGGCTTGCCGCCGAAGCCGCTGGTCTGGTAGAGCACGGGCAGCAGCGTCATGACCATGCCGGTCTTTTCGGCCGCACGCAGCAGGGCCAGCGACAGCGTGGCGTCGTCGGCATAGGGCTTGCCGCCCACATCGTGGTGCACATAGTGGAATTCGCAGACCGAGGTATAGCCGGCCTCCAGCATCTCCAGATACAGCCAGGTCGCGATCGCTTCGAGCGCCTCGGGCGTCATGCGGTTGGCAAAGCCGTACATCAGATTGCGCCAGCTCCAGAAGCTGTCCTGCGCCTGGCCGCGGAACTCGGTCAGCCCGCCGAACGCACGCTGGAAAGCATGCGAATGCAGATTCGGCATGCCGGGAATCACCGGGCCGGCGGCGCGGATGGCCGTGTCGACCTCGCCGGCCTCGCCGCTTTGCGGATCCACATCGGTGAGCACCTCGGCCAGGCGGCCGTTCTCGTCCCAGCTCAGCAGGACGTTGCGCGCCCATCCCGTGGGCAGCAGGACATCGTCGGCAAACAATGTGCCGCTGGAGGAAGAAGAGTGCATGGTCATTTCGAAGAACCTGAAGGAGATGAAGCAAAACGGTGGGCACGAGCCGCAAGCCCCAGCGCTGCCACGGCCAGCAAGGCCAGCGCGGCGCTGACCTGGATGGCCAGGGTGTAGCCGCCGGTGCGGTCGAACACCCAGCCGGACGCGCTGGCGCCGATGACGGCCGCCAGCCCCACGCTGATGTACAGAATGCCCAAAATGGAACCCAGCCGCAAGGTGCCGAACCAATGAGCAGCCACGGCGGGAAACAGGGCGATGCAGCCGCCGTGCGCAGCGCCGAACAGCACGGCAAACAAGGCCAGTGCGGCCCAGCCATGGGCCTGCCACCACAGCAGGTGCAACAGGGCCAGCAGGGCGGCCAGGCCCATGAGCAGGCGCAGCGCGCCCAGCCTGTCGCCCAGGCTGCCCAGCAGCGGACGGCCCAGCACATTGCCAGCGCCTATCAGCGCGATCAGCAGCTGGCTGGAAGTCGCATCTATGCCCAGGCCCTGGGCCATGGGCGCGATATGCACCAGGGCCGCAAACAGGCTCACCGAGGCCAGGAGAATGGCGAGGAAAAGCCACCAGAAGCCGCCGCTGCGCAAGGCCTGGGCAAGCTCCATGCCTCGGGCCTGAGCGCCGGCCTGGGCACCAGGCGGATCGCCGTCGGGCGCCAGGCCCAGCTGCGCGGGCTGGCCGACCATGGACAGCACGGCGGGCAAGCCCAGCAGCAGAATTGCCAGCGCAAACCACTGCATGGCGGTCTGCCAGCTCCACTGCTCGAGCAGCCAGCCCGCAAACAGCGGTGCGGCAAAGGTGCCGACTCCCGTGCCGGCCGAGGCCAGGCCCGAGGCGCGGCTGCGCAACCGCACAAACCAGCGCTGTACGGCCACCACGGCCGGCACATAGATCAGGCCCACGCCGCAGCCCATGAACAGGCCGAAAACCACGAATAGCTGCGGCAGCGATGTGGCCTGGCTGGCCAGCGCGAACCCCGTGGCCAGCAGCAGAACCCCGGCGCCGGTCACGCGGCGCAGGCCTATGCGGTCGGCCAGGGGGCCGGCGACAGCACCCACGCAGTAGTACAGCAGGGCCGTCACGGCAAACAGCGAGCCCACGGAAAAGCGACCCGCATCGAACTGCGTCTGGATGCTCCTGAAGAAAGCGCCAAAGGAATAAGCCGCGCCAAAGGCCAGGGCGAGCAGCCCATGGGCCGCCGCCACCACAGTCCAGCCACGGAACAGCTTCATGGCTCAGGCCTGCATCGCGGCCAGCAAGGCCTGGACAAAGCGTGCGTTGTCCTGCTCCGTGCCTATGGACACGCGCAGGAAATGCTCGAAGCCCGGCTCCTTCCAGGGCTTGATGATCACGCCGCGCCGCAGCAGCGCCTCGGTCACGGGGCCGTTGGGCCGGCCTATGTCCAGGAACAGGAAATTGGCCACCGAGGGCGCGATGCGCAGGCCCTGCAGCGGGCCGCCGGGCGCCGCCAGGGCCAGCAGCTCGTGGCGCAGCGCCTCGCGCAGCGCCACCGTGGTCGCCACGCCGGCGCGCATATGCGTGGGGTCGCTCCAGGCCGCCAGCGCCGCGCGCTGGGCCGCCAGATTCACGTTGAAGGGCGAGCGCACCTTGTCCAGCAGGCCCACCAGGGCCGCGCTGTCGGCCATGCCATAGCCCACGCGCAGGCCCGCCAGGCCCCAGGCCTTGGAGAAGGTGCGCAGCACGATCCACGGGCCCTGTCGCCGCTCCAGCATGGGCAGCACCTCGGGGTAATCCTCGTCGTGCAGCGCGTATTCGTAATAGGCCTCGTCCACCACCAGCAGAGTGCTGGCTGGCGTGGCTTCCAGCACGCGCGCGAACTCGGCCCGGTTCAGCATGCAACCCACGGGATTGGAGGGGTTGGGCAGGAAGGCGATCTTGGGCGCCTTGCTCAGCGCCGCGCACCAGGCCTCGACATCGAAGTCCAGCTCGGCGTTGAGCTCGAGCAGTTGCACCTGTGCGCCCATCATGCGCGGGTAGATCTCGTGCAGGCCGAACACGGGGCGCTGGGTCACGACCAGATCGCCGGGCGCGAGAAACACTTCGCAGAGGATCTTGATCAGGTCTTCGGAGCCGTTGCCGAACACCAGGCGGTCGGCGGCGATGCCGCTGCGCTCGGCAATCGCCTGGCGCAGCGCCGTGCAGTTGGCGTCGGGATAGTTGCCCACCTCGCCCGCGAGGCCGGCCAGGGCCTGGCGCACGGCAGGGCTGACGCCGAACGGGTTTTCGTTGCTGGCCAGGCGCGCGATGTCGCTCACGCCGTAACGTGCGCGCACGGCCTCGTTGGACAGGCCCGCGTTGTAGGCGGGCAAAGGGCGCGCTTCGGGGCGCGCCAGCGTGGCGATCAAAGAGTCAGTCATAGCTCGAAAACCTTTCCCGGATTCATCAGTCCCAAGGGGTCCAGCGCCTGCTTGATGGCGCGCATCACGGCCAGTTCCTGCGGCGTGCGGCTGGCTTGCAGATAGGGCTTTTTGTGCAGGCCTATGCCGTGCTCGGCCGAGACGCTGCCCTGGAATTCGCCCACCAGGCGGTACAGCTCGGCCTCCACGGCCTCGCATTCACCGCCCACGGTCTTGCCGTCCACCGAGACGTGGAGATTGCCGTCGCCCACATGGCCGAAGTACAGCGCATGCTTGCCGGGCCAGCGCGCGCTGAACGCGGCTTCGCAGGCCTGCGCAAACCGGCCGATCTCGGCCTGGGGCAGGCTCACGTCGAAGTTGATGGCCGGGTGCATATTGTTGTTGAGCTCGGCCGGCGCCTCGCGCAGCTTCCACAGCGTCTGCGCCTGGGCCACGGACTGGGCGACGATGGCGTCCAGCACCTCGCCGGCCTCCATGGCTTCCTCGAGCACCTGCTGCACGTCGCCCTGCAGCTGGGATTCGTTCTTGCCGTCCACATTGATCAGCGCCAGCAGCGGGTGGCTTTCGGCGAACGGCGCACTCAGCTTGAGCCAGGACAGCGAAGCCTGCACAAAGCTGTCCCACATCAGCTCGTAGGCCGCCACGCTGTTACCGAAGCGCGATTGCATGCGCTTGAGTACGGCCAGGGCCGCGTCGAAATCGGCCATGGCCACCAGCGTGGTGGCCGTGGCCTGGGGCGCGGGGCGCAGGCGCAGCAGCACGCGCGTGACCACACCCAGCGTGCCCTCGGCGCCTATGAAGAACTGCTTGAGGTCGTAGCCCGTGTTGTTCTTGATCATGGGACGCAGCATGGGCAGCACCGTGCCGTCGGCCAGCACCACCTCCAGGCCCAGCACCTGCTCGCGCATCATGCCGTGCTGCAGCACGCCGTTGCCGCCCGCATTGGTGGCGACATTGCCGCCGATCTGGCAGCTGCCGCGCGCGCCCAGGTCCACGCCGAAGACCATGCCCGCAGCCACGGCCGCTTCCTGCACGGCCTGCAGCGTGACGCCAGCCTGCGCCTGCATCAGGCCGGCGCGGGTGTCGGTGTTCTCTATGGCGTTCATGCGCTCCAGCGACAGCGCAATGGCGCCCTGGCTGGGCACGGCGGCGCCGGCCAGGCCCGTGAGCCCGCCCTGGGGCACGACGGCGACCCTATGGGCCGTGCACAGGCGCAGCACCGCGCTGACCTCCTGCGTGCTGCGCGGGCGCACCAGGGCCAGGGGGCGCTGCGGCGGCGTGCCGCTCCAGTCCGTGTGGTAGCGCTCGGGCACGTCGGCGCCGCGCTGCGCCACATCGGCGCCCAGGGTGGAGATCAGTTCAGCGAGAAATTTTTCGTGTGACATCGGCTAGCCTTTTAGAACGTGCTTACGATCTCTACGCAGCCGCGTTGGAGCGCAATCGGGATGAGTTCGAAGCGATGGGTCGCCGCTTGCACCGGGGTGCAAGCAAGAGTCAGCGCGCAGAAATCGCCCGATTTCGCTCCACCCCTTCGGGACAGTGACTTTGCGGGCGGTCTGCGTTGTTGCAGTCGCTCGCAAGGCATAAGCCTTGCAGCACACCTGCTCCTAGCATCCCATCCCGCAAAGCCGCTGTCGCGGCGCGAGGAGATCGTAATCACGTTCTTGGTCTCCCCGTGCTCAGGCCCGGGTGATCCGGCCCTGGCGCACCACGGTGCAATCGGGCTTGTTGCCGAACCAGTAGGCCAGCTCGGCCGCATGGCGCACCGGCCACAGCACGAAGTTCGCAGGCCGGCCCGCGGCGATCAGGCCCTGCTCGTGCTGCAGGCCCAGTGCGCGTGCCGCATGGCGGGTGATGCCGGCCAGGGCCTCGGGCACCGTGAGCCTGAACAGCGTGCAAGCCATATTGGCCATGAGCAGCAGGCTCAGAGCCGGGGAGGTACCCGGATTGTGATCCGTGGAAACGGCCATGGGGACCTTGGCGGCACGCAAACCGTCGATAGGCGGCACTTTTGTGTCGCGCAGCGTATAGAAGGCGCCGGGCAGCAGCACGGCCACGGTGCCCGCATCGCGCATGGCGGCGATGCCGTTCTCGGACAGATGCTCGATATGGTCGCAGGACAGGGCGCCATAGCGTGCGGCGAGGGCAGCCCCCTCCATGTTCGACAGCTGCTCGGCATGCAGCTTCACGGGCAGGCCCAGCGCCTGCGCGGCCTGGAAGACCTGCTCGGTCTCGGCCAGCGAAAACGCGATGCGCTCGCAGAACACGTCCACGGCATCGATCAGGCCTTCGGCGGCCAGCGCGGGCATGATCTCGCGGCAGACCAGGTCTATGTAGTCCTGGCTGCGGCCCGCGTACTCGGGCGGCAGCGCATGGGCACCGAGAAAGGTGGTGCGCACCGTCACGCCGCGCAGCTCGGCGAGGCGCCTGGCCACGCGCAGCTGCTTGCGCTCGTGCTCCAGCGACAGGCCGTAGCCCGATTTGATCTCTATGGCCGTCACCCCCTCGGCCAGCAGCTGGTCCAGGCGCGGCAGGGCCTGGGCGATCAGCTCTTCCTCGCTGGCTTCGCGCGTGGCCTTGACGCTGGAGACAATGCCGCCGCCGGCACGCGCCACCTCTTCGTAGCTGGCGCCGGCCAGGCGCATCGCGAATTCGTTGGCGCGTTCGCCGCCATAGACCAGATGGGTATGGCAATCGACCAGGCCCGGCGTGGCCAGGCGCGCACCGCCCTCATGGGCGGGCAGGCCCGCGTAGACGGCGGGAACCTGGTCCTGCGGACCCACCCAGACGATGCGGCCCTGCTGCACCACGATGCAGGCCGGCTGCCCCTCGGCGACCGGCACATCGGCCGCGAACAGCTCGGGAGCCAGACGCAGGTCGAGCCAGCGCCCGTCGGCGGAAGAGTGAGGCGTTGCGGCTTGCGTCATGGCGTGGGTTCCTTTGAAAATTCTGATTTGATAGCTGCTATCGCCTGTCGTGCATTGGTTTCAAAATGGATTCATCTCGATAGACCCATGTACCGTGCGACAGCAGCTCTTGTTTGGATAGCGGTCTATGCGACTTGCGTAGCCTGCTCCAGGCTCACCAGCACCAGCCGGCTGTGTGCAGCGTGGGGCAGCAAAGTTGCGGCCTCCTCGGCAGCATCCCACCACAGGC
>JAFAIY010000240.1 GCA_019236485.1 Comamonas sp.
CGTCACTTTCAAATACGGCACGGACTACTACTTCGCCCTCTCCCAGGTGGCCAACAATCTGCAGGCCAATGTGAACCTGCCCAACGGCGTGCAGCCGCAGATCCAGGCTTCGAGCCTGGTCGGCGAAATCCTGCGCTACCAGGTCAGGGGACCGTCCAACTACAGCCTGACCGATCTGCGCACGCTGCAGGACTGGGTGATTGAAAAGCGTCTGCTGACCGTGCCCGGCGTGGTGCAGGTCGTGACCTGGGGCGGCACGACCAAGGAATACCATGTCGATGCCGACCCCAAGCGCCTGGAAGCCCATGGCATCACGCTCAAGAACCTGCTGGATTCGATAGGCAATGCCAACCTCAACGTCGGTGGCCGCGCGATCAGCGTGGGCGACCAGTCGGTGAACATCCGCGGCCTGGGCCTGGTCAACAACCTCGACGACATCGCCAACATCGTCGTGGGCCAGAAGAACGGCCTGCCTGTGCAGATCAAGGACGTGGCGGCCATCAAGGAAGGCACAGTGCCGCGTCTGGGCGAAGCCGGCCGTGACAAGCAGGACGATGTGGTCACCGGCGTGGTGATCATGAACCGCACGCTGCACACCAGCGATGTGATCGGCAAGGTCAAGGCGGCCGTGGAGAAGATCAACTCCGACGGCACTCTGCCCGCGGGCGTCAAGCTCGAGCCCTATTACGACCGCGCGGTGCTGGTGGGCGTGACCACGCATACCGTGCTGCACAACCTGATCTTCGGCTGCCTGCTGGTGTTCTTCATCCAGTGGGTCTTCCTCGGCGATCTGCGCAGCGCCGTCATCGTCAGCGTCAACATCCCGTTTGCGCTGTTCTTCAGCATCATGATGCTGGTGCTCACGGGCGAGTCGGCGAATCTGCTGTCGCTGGGAGCGGTGGACTTCGGCATCATCGTGGATGCAGCCGTGATTCTCGTGGAAAACGTCTTCCGCAACTTCCAGCGCCCCATTGCCATACGCGCGGCCATGCTGCGCTCCATGGCCAAGGGGACGGACGGCGGCCGCACCCTGCCCGGTGACGGCTGGACCACGCGCTTGCGCATGATCTATCTGAGTGCCACCCAGGTGGACAACTCGGTGCTGTTCTCCACCTTCATCACGATCGCCGCCTTCACGCCGCTGTTTGCAATGCAGGGCGTGGAAGGCCAGATCTTTGGCCCCATGGCGCGCACCTATGGCTATGCACTGGCCGGCGCGCTGATCGCCACCTTCACCATCACCCCGGTGCTGGCCAGCTATCTGCTGCCGGCCAAGGTAGAAGAGAAGGAAACATTCGTCGTTCAGGCCATTCACCGCGTCTACGAACCTGCGCTGGACTGGGTGCTGAAGAACACGCGCCTGGTGCTGGCCGGCGGTGCACTGGCACTGGCCGGTGGCGCCATGATGGCCATGCATCTGGGCAGCGAGTTCCTGCCGGCCCTGGAAGAAGGCAATCTGTGGATCCGCGCCTCCATGCCGCCCACGATCTCGCTGGAAGCCGGGCGCGACAAGACCAACCGTATGCGCCGCATCATCGACGAGTACCCGGAAGTCGTCTCCGTGGTCTCGCAGCACGGCCGCCCCGACGACGGCAGCGATGCCTCGGGCTTCAACAACGTGGAGCTGTTCGCACCGCTGCAGCCCTTTGAGAAATGGCGCCCGGGCATGACCAAGGCGCGCCTGATCAACGAGCTGCAGACCAAGTTTGCGGCCGAGTTCCCCGGCGTGAGCTTCAACTTCTCGCAGTACATCCAGGACAATGTCCAGGAAGGCCTGTCGGGCGTGAAGGGCGCCAACTCGGTGAAGATCATCGGCCCGGACCTGGCCACGCTGGAAAAGCTCTCCGATCAGGTCTACGAGGTCATGAGCCATATCGACGGCGTGGCTGACCTGGGCGTGTTCCACGTGCTGGGCCAGCCCAACATGAACATCCGCATCGACCGCGAAAAGGCCGCCCGCTACGGCCTCAATACCGGCGATGTGGCCAGCACCATCCAGACCGCTCTGGCCGGCACCGAGGCCACCACGGTGCTCGATGGCGAAAAGCAGTTCGGCCTGACCGTGCGCTTCAACGAGGTCAGCCGCAGCTCGCCCGAGAACGTGCGCAATCTGCGCGTGGGCTACACCACGGCCTCTGGCGGCACCTCCTATATCCCGCTGTCGGACATTGCGACGATCACGCTGGACACGGGCGCCACCTATATCTACCGCGAAAGCAACGAGCGCTACATCCCCATCAAGTTCTCGGCGCGCGGACGCGATCTGGGCAGCACCGTCAGCGAGGTGCAGCACCGCATCGCCCAGCAGGTGCAACTGCCCCAGGGCTACCGCATCATCTATGCGGGTGAGTTCGAAGCCCTGCAGCAGGCCAAAGGCCGCATGATGATTGCCATCCCCGTGGCCTTCTGCCTGGTGTTTGCGCTGCTGTATGCGCTGTTCAACAACTTCACCTACTGTCTGCTGACCCTGGCTTCCGTGCCTTTCACCGTGATCGGCGGCATTCTGGCGCTGTATGTGACGGGTCAGGTGCTCAGCGTCTCGGCCATCATCGGCTTCATCTCGCTGCTGGGCGTCTCGGTCATGGACGGGATTCTGATCCTCACCGTCTACAAGGACCTGCGCGCCCTGGGCCATGAGCCCGCACGCGCCGTGGGCGAGGCCTACCGCAGCCGGATGCGTCCGCTGCTGATGACGGCTCTGTCGGCCTGTATCGGCCTGCTGCCCGCGGCCATCTCGCACAGCATAGGCAGCGAAGTCCAACGCCCCCTGGCCACCGTGGTCGTAGGCGGCATGCTGATCGGGCCCTTGTTCCTGCTGCTGGTCGTGCCCGCGCTGCGCCTGGTGGTGCTGCGCCGCATGAAACCGAATACACGCCGAGAAGGTCTGGGAGGCAAACGTGCGTAAACCATTTCAACAAACCAGCAAGCTGCACGCCATCGGCCTGGCCGCCTGCATCACCAGCCTGCTCGCAGGCTGTGCCGCGGGGCCGGACTATGTGCGCCCCAAGGTCGATGCGCCACAGGCGCTGACCCGCGGCCCCGTGGCCACGACGCTGCCGGGCAGCAACACCGGCGACATCAGCGCCCAGTGGTGGCAGGCCTTCGGCTCGTCCGAGCTCGACGCCATGGTGCAGGAAGCCATGGAGAAAAGCCCTACCATCGAGGCCGCCCAGGCCACTTTGCGTGCGGCGCGCCAGAACGTGGTGGCCCAGCGCGGCTATTTTCTGCCTTCGGTGCAGCTGGGCTACAACCCCTCGCGCCAGAACACGGGCCAGAGCATGTCCGCGCCGCTGGAGAACGGGGACTCGCTCTACACCTATCACACGGCCCAGCTGAGCGTCTCCTACAACCCCGACCTGTTTGGCAGCAACCGCCGCCAGGTCGAAGGCCTGCAGGCCGCCGAAGAGAACCAGCGCCTGCAGCTGCAGGCCGCCCGTCTGAGCCTCGCGGCCAATCTGGTGGCGGCCGTCATCCAGACCTCCATGGTGCAGGAGCAGAGCGCGCTGCTGCAGCAGGCCGTGGAGGCCGCGCAGGAGCAGCTGCAACATATGCGCAAGCAGCAGGCCAACGGCTATGCAAGCGGCATGGACGTGGCCACCCAGCAGACGCTGCTGCTGCAGCTGCAGCAGGAGCTGCCGCCGCTGCAGAAGTCTCTCGAGCAGACGCGCAATCTGGTGGCCACGCTCATGGCGCGCACACCCGACAAGGCTCCGGAAATACTGCCTCTGGCCAGCTTCAGGCTGCCGCTGCTGCCCCAGGTCGTGCCTTCACAGCTGGTGGAGCAGCGCCCCGACATCCGTGCGGCGGAAACCCAGGTCCAGCAGGCCAGCGCGGCCGTGGGCGTGGCCACCGCCGCCCGCCTGCCCGAGCTCAGCATTTCTGCCGCCTATGGCGGCGGCGCCACGAGTTTTTCGCGCATGTTCTCCGCAGGCAACATCATCTGGTCACTGGGTGCCGGCCTGGTCGCGCCGATCTTCAGCGGCGGTACGCTGCTGGCGCACCAGAAGGCCGCGCAGGCGGAGCTGGAAGCCTCGGCCGCCAGCTACCGGGGCACGGTGCTGTCGGCGTTTCAGGATGTAGCCAACGCCCTGTATGCCGTGGATACGGATACCAAGGCCCTGCAGATGAGCCGGGACAGCGAAAGCGCCAGCGAGACCACCTGGAAGCTCAGCCAATCCCAGCTCAAGGCCGGCTATGCAAGCCTGCCCACGGCATTGGCCGCCAAGCAGTCCTGGCTGCAGGCGCGCGCCGCCAGCGTCGCGGCTCAGGGCGGCCTCTATGGCGACGTGGTAGCGCTCTACCAGTCGCTGGGCGGCGGCGTGCTCAAGCCCGAGGCTGTGGCCAAACAATAGGCCGGCTGAATCGGCCGGCCCTATCGAACTCCCTCTTGCCCGGCATACGCCGGGTTTTTTTATTCAACGCCGGCGCTGGCCCGGCGCCATGGCCTGCTTCTGGCGCTCGATGCGCTCCTTCTTGCGCTGCTCCATCCTCTGCGCCGCCTTGCGCTTGGTATAGCCCGAGGCATCGGCCCAGGCCCACCAGGCGGCGGCCGCCGCATAGACGCCCAGAATCGGCCACCAGCCCCAGGCGGCGACGGGGCCGATCTCGGCCAGTTTCAGCAGCGACAACAGAATTGCCAGTCCTAACAAATACATACCCTCTCCTTCAATTTCGCCAATATACCTTGCACATTGAGTACACAATAGGCGCTCTACAATGCACTGAGAATTTCTCTTCCACCTAAACCACAACCGAGAACTCATGATGAAGCAAACTCTGATCGCCTTCGCTCTGTCTGCTGCTGCAGTGGCTCCCGCCATGGCCGACCAGGCCCTGGCTCAATCCAAGAACTGCATGGCCTGCCACGCCGTGGACAAGAAGCTGGTCGGCCCCGCATTCAAGGATGTGGCTGCCAAGTATGCGGGTCAGAAGGATGCTGCCGACAAGCTCGCAGCCAAGGTGATGAAGGGTGGCTCCGGTGTCTGGGGCCCCGTGCCCATGCCCGCCAACCCTCAGGTGAACGAGGCCGAAGCCAAGAAGCTGGTGGCCTGGGTGCTGTCGCAGAAATAAGCTGGCTGAGCCTGCAGCGCAGGCCACATCAAAAAACCGCATGGCTGCCCATGCGGTTTTTTGCTTTCAGGACCCTGGCGGGCTAGCGCGTCACGATAGGGAAATCTGCGGCAACGCCGTCGAACAGCTGCAGGAATCGAACGAGCGCCGTCCTATCCCCGTCGATTTTCATGGCTGCAGCCGGCCCCGGCCCGGCCCCGCCGGACAGCAGCCGCAGAAAGGCCGGCCGCGCCAGACTGAGCGACAGGTCGGCATCGGCCCGCGGCCCTCCGCGGCGGAAATGCAGCACCGAATTTTCCAGCCAGATCACATAGTTTTCACCCACATCGCTGAGCGCAAGATTCATGGAAAAGCGCTGGCCTGCGGCCCTGCCCGCATCCAGCCGGGTTGCCATCACTTCCAGAAAACGCTCTGTGGGGATTTGCGCGATCATCTCGGCCATGGCCGATGGATCTCCGGACAGGGGCGGTACGCCCTTGCGCAGCTCCTGTGCGGCCATCAGATAGCTGTTGCGCCAGGTAGCGGATTCAGCGCGATAGCCCAGCTGCTCATGGCTGCGGGCCAGCAGCTCCTTGGCCTGGGCATTTTCGGGCGCGGCAAACACCACCTGCTGCAACAGCTCCACAGCCCAGCGGTAATCGCCCTGTGCCTCGGCCGCCCGCCCCAAAGCCAGCGCCCTTTCGGCGCCACCCAGAGCCGCCACATACCTCCGGGCGCGCTCCACGGGCGGCAGCGGATCCAGGTTTGCGGGATTGCCGTCATAGCTGCCCAGATAGAACTGGTAGATGGCCTTGACGTTGTGGCGCAGATCTCCGTAGTAGCCGCGCCCACCCCAGAAAGCCGTCAACTCGGGCGGCAGTTTCAGTTCCTCGGCAATCTCGCCGGGAACCAGTCCCTTGTTGATCAGGCGCACGGTCTGATCGTGCAGGTATTTGTAGATATCCCGTTGACGGCCGATGAAGCCGGCGATGCGAGACTGTCCCCACACCGGCCAGTTGTGCTGATTGAACAGCACTTCCGCATTCTGGGTCTGCTCCAGCACCTGCTGCAGATACTGGGACCACTGCAAGGCATCGCGCACCTTGGCCCCCCGTATGGGCAGCAGATTGTGCATGGTCCGGGCCAGAATTTCGGCCCCTCCATAGGCCTTGCGCTCGGGAAGGCTGAAGGTCAGCTCGGCAGGCGCCTCGGCACCCGGCATATTGTGAAAGACGAAACGCAGCCCATCCAGCTCCAGTTCCTGCTCGGGTCTGTCGATGCTGATGCTGGGCTGCAGAATGCCCATATGGCCGTTGACCAGGTCCTTGCCCAGGCCCGTGTCCACATTGCCGGCTGGCGACAGCGGCAGCCGGGTGCCAAACTGATAGACGGCCCGTCTCGCCATGGCCGTGCCCACCAGCAGGTTCTCGCTGGTGGCCTCGTCCATGAAACCCGCAGGCGCGACCACGGGGATCTTGCGCTGCGCAACCTCGGCAGCGGTGACTACGCCCAGAGCACCGCCAAAGTGATCGGCATGGCTGTGCGTGAAAACCAGCGCCACGACGGGCTTGTTGCCCAGATGCTGGCGCGCAAAAGCCATGGCATAGGCCGCAATCTCGCGGTTGGTCAGGGCGTCCACCACGATCCAGCCCGTCTTCCCCTCGATCAGGGAAATATTGCCCATGTCAAAGCCGCGCAGCTGATAAATGCCATCCGCAACCTTGAACAGGCCGGCCTGAGCATTGAGCTGTGCGTGGCGCCATAAGCTGGGATTGACGGTGTCCGGTGCCGGGCCCTGCACAAAGTCGTAAGCGCCAAAGTCCTTGAGCACACGGCCATCGGCGGCCCTGACCTGCCCCGAGGGTCTGGCAATCAGACCGCGCTCGGCCTCGGCGCAATCCTCGGCATCCTCGGGCGGCAGGTCTTTGGCGAAGTCCGCCTGCCTCTGCAGGGTCTGAGGGCTGACCTGCCCCACGCTCGCCGCCGAATCGCCGCCGGGTGCACTGGCGCAGCCCGCCAACAGGCCCGCGGCCGCCACCATGGCCACTCCGCTTCTGAAAGTCCCGCACAACATCATTTCTGTCTCCCTGTTGTTATAGCCATCAGCGCTTGGTCGATAAGGGCTGGAGCACCAGAGCCCATGGAAATCTCAATGCGCTGTCACATTCTGGGCAGGCTCAAGGCTTGCGTCCAATGCATAGTCAATGCAATTTCAATGCACTGGACTTATCGAGCATGGACATACGCCGACTGCAGCATCTGGTCACACTCGCAGACAAGCGCAATTACGCACGAGCCGCCGAACAGCTGCATCTGAGCCAGCCCGCGCTCACACGCAGCGTGCAGGCCGCGGAGCAGGAGTTCGGCATGAGGCTGTTTGAGCGCGGTACGGGTGAGGTACGCCCTACGGCTGCCGGGCAGTTCGTGCTGGAGCGCGCGCGTGCGCTGGTGCAGGAGAGCCGCAATCTGCAGCGCGATGTGCAGCTCTACCGCGAGCGGCTGATGGGCGACACGGCCTGCGGCTTCGGGCCTCTTCCCACACAGTTTCTGCTGCCCCCGCTGCTGCGGCGCTCACGCGCGCAGTTTCCGCAGGTGCGCGTACGCGCCATCCTCGGCAACTGGCAGCAAATGCTGCAAAG
>JAFAIY010000444.1 GCA_019236485.1 Comamonas sp.
GGTTTGGGCTCTGCCAGCGCCGCGCCCGCAAAGCCCTGCTGGCGCCAGGCCTCGAACACCGTGACGGCCACGGCATTGGACAGGTTCAGGCTGCGCTGGGAGGGCAGCATGGGCAGGCGCAGGCGCTGCTCATCGGGAAACTGGGCGCGCACATCGGGCGGCAGACCCTTGCTTTCCGAGCCGAACACCAGCCAGTCGCCGGGCTGAAAGCCGATCTCATGCGCGGGGCGGCTGCTGTGGGTGGTCATGGCGAACATGCGCTCCCTCCGGGGCTGGCAGGTCTGGAGGAAAGCTTCCCAGTTCGCATGGCGGGCCACGGCCGCGTACTCGTGGTAGTCCAGACCGGCACGGCGCATATGGCGGTCTTCCATGGAAAAGCCCAGCGGCTCTATCAGATGCAGGCTGCAGCCGGTGTTGGCCGCCAGACGGATGACATTGCCCGTGTTGGGTGGGATCTCGGGCGCCACAAGAACGATATGAAACATGGGGCGCTATTGTGCGGTCATGGTGTCTGACACGCTGCCGGCGCCCGCAGTTCCAGACTGGTGGATATGGATCAAGGCGTGCGCGCCAGCACCAGAGCCGCGACCGAAGCCGCGCCTGCGGCCAGCAGGCAGTCGGCCAGCGCATCCAGCGTGGCGCCCGTGGTCATCACATCGTCGAGCAGCAGCAGGTGGCGGCCCGCAAGCCGGGACTGCTGCGCCGGCTGCACGGCAAAGACCCCGCGCAACTGGCGCAGCCGCTGGGCCCGGCTGGACGCGTGCTGGGGCAGGTCCAGGTGTCTGCGCCGCAGCGCATGGGCCAGCAGCGGCGGGCCGTTCTGCGTCTGCTGCAGCATGGCGCGTGCGAGCAGGCCGCTGTGATCGAAGCCGCGCTCGCGCAGGCGGGCGTCGGAGGCCGGCACCGGCAGCAGCGCGTCGCAGGCTTGCAGCTGCTCGCGAACTTCGGGGTGCTCGGCCAACAGCCGGCCCAGACTGCGCGCCAGGCCCAGATCGGCGCGGAACTTGTAGCGCGTGATGAGCTCCTGCCAGGGATAGCCATAGTCCAGCACGGCTGTGCAGCGGCTGAGCCTGGGAGCTTGCCGCAGGCAGGCGCCGCAACTGGTCGCGGGCGCGGGCAGCGGCATGGCGCAGGTCCGGCAGCGCGGGGTCATGGGAGCCCAGCGCGCCCGGCAGTCGGCGCAGATGCGCGGGCCAGGCCAGCGACCGCAGACCGCGCATTGGCTGGGCAGCCGGTCCAGCCAGAGATTGCGCTGCTGGCGCAGGCGCGAAAGCCATGTCGCATGAAGGTCGGGCATGGAGTCAATATACTCGCGCCGCATTGTTCTCCTTTCAGGCAGGTGCTGTGTAGCGCCGAGTCCTGCACCCTGTTTGCCCATGTCTCACGCTCTGCCTCCCACCATCGATCCTGTAGCAGCCAACCATTGGCATGCGGCCGCTCCGGCCGAATCGCCGTGGTTGCACGAGGAGGTGGCCAGGCGCATGCAGCAGCGCCTGGACTGGATCGTCAAGCCACCTAACCACTGGTGCCATTGGGAGCCCGTGCGCGGCGGCATGGAGGCCCACGAGCTGCTGCGCGAACGCTATCCGCAGGCCGAATGCACGATTTATGAGCCGGTGGCGCAGCGCCGGGCCGAGGCCCAGGAAAAGCTGACCAGCCGCTGGTGGCAGCTGGCGCGCTGGAAGGGCGCCGGCGTGCAGGTGGCCGAGCCAGCAGAAGCCAGCCAGGACATGCTGTGGGCGAATATGCTGCTGCACACGGCGACCGATCCCCAGACCCTGATAGAGAGCTGGCACAAGGCGCTCAAGGTCGACGGCTATGTGATGTTCTCCGGCCTGGGGCCGGACACGGTCCAGCAGCTGCACCAGCTGTATGCGGAACTGGGCTGGGGTCCGGCGGGTCAGGCCTTCACCGACATGCATGACTGGGGCGATATGCTGGTGCATTCTGGCTTTGCCGAGCCTGTGATGGACATGGAGCGCATCACCCTGACCTTTGCCACGCCCGAGCGCCTGCTGCAGGAGCTGCGCGAGCTGGGCCGCAATCTGCATCCCGCACGCTTTGCGGGTCTGCGTGGCCGCGGCTGGAAGGCCGAGCTGCTGAGCCAGATGGCGCAGCGCTGGGCCGACAAGCAGGCCGACGGCCAGCTGTCCCTGACCTTTGAAATCGTCTACGGTCATGCCTACAAGCCCCAGCCCAAGGTGCGCCTGGAGGCCAGCAGCTCGGTGTCGCTGCAGGACATGAAGGCCATGCTCAAGCAGCCGCGCAACACGGGTTTGCGATAGCCCGAATGTCGTTTTCCTGTCATTGATTTAACACGAAGCTGCCTACAATTTCCCCAAGGTCTTCGATAGATGACAGCCATTCCTGCGGGCTTCTCTCCAGCCCGCAGGACACAAGACAGGAGCGGCCTCAGGCCGCCAGGGGAGATATCGGGTGTATCGCTTTGCCAAGGGGACTGGCCAGCGGATTCAAGAGCGGCCGGTTCGCGAGTTTGATCATCACCACCAGCCCGTCCCGGGCTGCGCCGCTGCATCCTCGCGCCCTGCGCCGGTCAAGGGGTGCGGCCCTCGTCCTCTTTCTCCTTTGCTTTTCGTCCCGCTTGCGGGGCCGGTTTCGGTCGCGTCCGGCTTCGGCCGCTGGCATGGGTTTTCGGTACAGGTATTAGTGAATGCGCGCAGACATTGCTATCAATCTTTGGGGCATGCTGCGGTGTAGTTCGCGGGTAGTGTGAGTCTCACAGTCTTCCGGCCAGCCGGTGCGAAAGCCAGTGAGCGAGTGGACAAACTAAGGCTTAGAGGTAAGTGAAAACGATGAAAAGTATTTCCACCAAGCTGGTTTCCTGGAGTTTGGCCTTGGCAGCATGGGGTAGTTCCGTGGCGCATGCGGCGCAGGATCTGCCGGGAGGACCTGCCGTCAATCAGTTGAATCTGCACCCGCCGGTCACGCGCATCGCCGTGGAGCAGCACTTTCTGCACTGGATGATGCTTGTCATCTGCACGCTGATCTTCCTCGGCGTGTTCGGCGTGATGTTCTATTCCATCTGGAAACACCGCAAGTCCCAGGGCGCCCAGGCCGCGAACTTCCATGAGTCGGTCAAGGTGGAGATCGCCTGGACCGTCGTGCCCTTCATCATCGTGGTGCTCATGGCCTTGCCGGCCACCAAGGTGCTGGTGGCGCAGAAGGACACGACGAATGCCGATCTGACCGTCAAGGTCACGGGCTACCAGTGGAAATGGGGCTATGACTACATCAACGGCGAAGGCGAAGGCCTGAGCTATATCTCGACCCTGGACACGGCCCAGCGCCAGATGTCCAACAGCGGCGATGTGAGCAACGCGCCCAGCGACTATCTGCTCAAGGTCGATCAGCCGCTGGTGGTGCCGATCAACAAGAAGGTGCGCGTGATCACCACGGCCAACGATGTGATCCATTCCTTCATGGTGCCGGCCTTCGGCATCAAGCAGGACGCGATTCCGGGCTTTGTGCGCGACACCTGGTTCAAGGCCGAAAAAGCCGGCGACTACTACGGCCAGTGCGCCGAGCTCTGCGGCAAGGAACATGCCTACATGCCCATCCATGTGAAAGTGCTGTCCGCCGCCGATTACACGGCCTGGGTCGAGACCGAAAGGAAGAAGGTAGCCGCCAAGCAGGACGATCCCAACAAGGTCTGGGTCATGGCCGATCTGCTGGCGCGCGGCGAGAAGGTCTATGCGGCCAACTGCGCGGCCTGCCACCAGGCCAACGGCAAGGGTGCCGGCCCCATCAAGCCGCTGGACGGCAGCGCCGTCGTCCAGGGCGCGCCCGCCGAGATGATGCACGCGGTGCTCGAGGGCCGCGCCAACGGCGCCATGCCTTCGTGGAAGCAGCTCAGCGACACCGAGCTGGCGGCCGTGGTGACCTTTGCCAAGAACCACTGGAGCAACCAGACCGGGCAGCTGGTCCAGCCCGCGCAGTTCGTTGCGGCGCGCGCCGGCAAGTTCCCCGAGGGCGGCGCAGCCGCTGCGCAGTAAGTGTCTGGAACCGATGATCGACTGGAGTTAAGACTATGAGCGCCGTACTTCCTCCCATCCAGACGCCTGCGGATCACGGGCATGGGCATGACGACCACCAGCACGCTCCTGCGGGCTGGCGTCGCTGGCTGTTCGCCACCAACCACAAGGACATCGGCACGATGTACCTGCTGTTCTCCTTCACCATGCTGATGGTGGGGGGCGTGCTGGCCATGCTGATCCGCGCCGAGCTGTTCCAGCCCGGGCTGCAGATCGTCAACCCCGAGCTGTTCAACCAGCTGACCACCATGCACGGCCTGATCATGGTGTTCGGCGCCATCATGCCGGCCTTCGTGGGCTTTGCGAACTGGATGCTGCCGCTGCAGATCGGCGCCTCCGACATGGCGTTCGCGCGCATGAACAACTTCAGCTTCTGGCTGCTGATTCCCGCGGGCATCATGCTGGTGAGCTCGTTCTTCATGCCCGGCGGCGCTCCGGCCGCGGGCTGGACGCTGTATGCGCCGCTGACGCTGCAGATGGGCCCATCGATGGACACCAGCATCTTCGCCATGCACATCATGGGCGCGAGCTCCATCATGGGCGCGATCAACATCATCGTGACCATTCTGAACATGCGCGCTCCGGGCATGACGCTGATGAAGATGCCGCTGTTCGCCTGGACCTGGCTGATCACCGCCTATCTGCTGATCGCCGTGATGCCCGTGCTGGCTGGCGCCATCACCATGACGCTGACGGACCGCCATTTCGGCACCAGCTTCTTTAACCCCGCGGGCGGCGGCGATCCCGTGATGTACCAGCATATCTTTTGGTTCTTCGGCCACCCCGAGGTCTACATCATGATCCTGCCGGCCTTCGGCATCGTGAGCCAGATCGTGCCGGCCTTCAGCCGCAAGCGGCTGTTCGGCTACACCTCCATGGTGTATGCGGTGGCGGCCATCGCCATCCTGTCCTTCATCGTCTGGGCCCACCATATGTTCACCACCGGCATGCCGGTCACGGGCCAGCTGTTCTTCATGTACGCGACCATGCTGATCTCCGTGCCCACGGCCGTGAAGGTCTTCAACTGGACGGCCACCATGTGGCGCGGCTCGCTGTCGTTCGAGACTCCCATGCTGTTTGCGGTGGGCTTCATCTTCGTGTTCACCATGGGCGGCTTCACGGGACTGATCCTGTCCATGGCGCCCATCGACATCCAGCTGCAGGACACCTATTACGTGGTGGCGCATTTCCACTATGTGCTGGTGGCGGGTTCGCTGTTCGCGATGTTCGCGGGCTACTACTACTGGTCGCCCAAGTGGATGGGCGTGATGTATTCCGAGACCCGCGGCCGCATCCATTTCTGGGGTTCGCTGATCTTCTTCAACGTCACCTTCTTCCCCATGCACTTCCTGGGCCTGGCCGGCATGCCGCGCCGCTATGCCGACTACCCCATGCAGTTCGCCGACTTCAATATGGTGGCCTCGATAGGCGCCTTCGGCTTCGGCCTGATGCAGGTGTACTTCTTCGTCTTCGTGGTCTGGCCCGCGATGCGCGGCCATGGCGAGAAAGCGCCGCAAAAGCCCTGGGAAGCCGCCGAGGGACTGGAATGGGAAGTGGCTTCGCCCGCACCCTTCCATACCTTCACCACGCCGCCCAAGCTCGACGAAACCGCGACCAAGGTGATTGGCTGAACAGGAGGCATCCATGAGCACGCAAGAGCAGCGCAGGGCGAATCGGCGACTGGGCCTGATCCTGGCCTCCACGGCGCTGGTGTTCTTTATCGGCTTTATGGTGAAGATGGCCTGGCTGCGCTGATGCGCTCGCAGGCATAGAGGAGGCGGATGTGAGCCTGGTCAGGGAAAACGCAAAGATGGTGGGCAAGCTGGCGGCCGTGGCGCTGGGCATGTTTGCGTTCGGCTATCTGCTCGTGCCCCTGTACCGGCAGATCTGCGAGGCGACGGGCATCAACATCCTGTCCCTGTCCGAGCGCCAGGTGCCCGGTGCGGGCGTCGCGGGGCGCGATGCGAGGCCGCCCGGCAACACCCAGGTGGATACCAGTCGCACCATCACCGTGGAGTTCGATGCCAATGTACGCAGCCTCTGGGACTTCAAGCCCGCGGTGCGCTCCCTGCAGGTGCATCCGGGCGAGATGGCCACGGTGATGTACGAATTCCAGAACGTGCAGAACCGCCGCATGGCGGCCCAGGCCATTCCCAGCTATGCGCCGCGCCAGGCCACGGCCTTCTTCAACAAGATCGAGTGCTTCTGCTTCTCGCAATACACGCTGGATCCCGGTGAAAAGCGCGAATGGCCGGTGGTGTTCTACATCGATCCGCGCATCTCCAAGGAT
>JAFAIY010000553.1 GCA_019236485.1 Comamonas sp.
CGGCAGCTCGCTGCGCAGCTGGGAATAGCGGTCGTCGCGCTGCTGCCAGATCGGAGCGATGGCGGAGGCGATCTCCGCATCGCTGGCGCCGCCGCGCAGCAGGCCGCGCAGGTCCCAGCCCTGGCTGGCAAACAGGCACAGATAGAGTCGGCCTTCGGTGGACAGGCGTGCGCGGTTGCAGTCGCCGCAGAAGGCATGGGTGACGCTGCTGATGACGCCGACCTCGCCCAGCTGCGGGTCGTGCCTGCCGGCCGCATCGGCATAGCCCCAGCGCACGGCGGTCTCGCCGCGCACGCTGGCTTCCAGGGGCACCAGAGGCAGCTCGGCGCGCAGGCGCGCGATGACCTCGTCCGAGGGCAGGACCTCGTCCATGCGCCAGCCGTTGGTCGCGCCTACGTCCATGTATTCGATGAAGCGCAGCGTCACGCCCGTGCCGCGGAAATGTCTGGCCATGGGCAGGATCTGGTCGTCATTGGTGCCGCGCTTGACCACCATATTCACCTTGATGTGCGACAGGCCCGCGGCCTGCGCGGCCTCTATGCCGGCCAGCACGTCGGCCACGGGAAAGTCCACATCATTCATGCGGCGGAACACGGCGTCGTCCAGGCCGTCGAGGCTTACGGTCACGCGGTTCAGGCCCGCATCCTTGAGCGCGCGGGCCTTGCGCGCCAGCAGCGAGGCATTGGTGGTCAGCGTCAGGTCCAGCGGCTGGCCGTCGGGTGTGCGCAGCTCGGCCAGCTGGGCGATTAGGGTCTCGAGGTTCTTGCGCAGCAGCGGCTCGCCGCCCGTCAGGCGCAGCTTGCGCACGCCGTGGGCCACAAACAGCCGCGCCAGGCGCGTGATTTCCTCGAAGCTCAGCAGCGAGCCATGGGGCAGGTACTGGTAGTTCTTGTCGAAAACTTCCTTGGGCATGCAGTAGTTGCAGCGGAAGTTGCAGCGGTCGGTGACGCTGATGCGCAAATCGTGCAAAGGCCGTCCCCATTGATCCTGCAGCCTTCCGGTGGGGGTCTGCAAGGTGTTGGGGACGATTGCGGGGCGAGACGCCGCACGCTCATCGACCAGGGGGATCACACGTTCTGCCATGGCCTCGATTGTGCCGCAAGCCCGAAGTCCAGCCGGCAAGCGGGCTTGTTTCGAATCCTGATTTTGATAGCTGCAGGCGCTTTGACAGCAGGCCTTCAGGCCGGGTTGGTGGTCGGCTCGGCGGGCTGCCGCTGGAGAGGCTGCCAGCCCGCGAACTCGGGATAGAACGCGGCCACGCCGGGGCCGTTGAAGTCCCAGCCCATGCATTGGCCCAGATGGCGCGGCGGCTGGCCCGAGCCATCGGTGTGAAACTGGTTGAGCACGGTGTGGAAGGCCGGTGTGGCCATGTTGAACAGCAGCTCGCGCAGATGGGTGCAGCCCACGACGCCGCCCAGCTTGTCCTGGATGGCGCGGCGCCAGCCGCGCGCGATGCAGCTGCCGACCATCTGCTGCATCGATCGCGTGGCCTCGGGGCAATGGCCCAGAGGGTGGTCGTCCATGGCCGCATCTATCCCATGCACCACCATGTCCGCATCTATCGTCAGCCGTATCCACATATGGTGTATGGGCTGGCCCGCGGGAACCTGGCGCCGGCCGTGCAGCTCGATGTCGTAGGTCTTCTGGTCTATGAGTTCGGCTTCCACGTCCCACATGCCGTCGTCGCGGGCATAACCCCGGTATTTGACGTCGCGCATATGCATAGGAACCGGCTGGCGCTTGGCGCTGGAGGGCAGGGGCATGAGCTATCCGTGGTGTGGCGGGCGATGGGCGCGGTCTCCATGAGAGCGGCGTCCCTGTCCGCCCATGATTCTGGTGCGGGCCGGGTTCAGCCCGGCAAGCTTTCCATTATCAAATAGGACGCCCGCCTGTCCAGTACCAGCGGGACAGCCAGCTTCTGGTCGCCACGCATCAACGTAGCACTTTAGCTAGCCGTGCGTATCTGGCCCGTGGTCGCCGCGGCCTTGAGGGCGGCCAGGTCCAGCACCTCCAGCTTGCCGCGCCGCAGCTGCAGCCAGCCGGCCTGCTGCAGCTCCTGCAGGATCTGGTTGGTGGTCTGGCGCGATAGGCCCAGCATGCGCGCCAGCTGCTCCTGCGACACGGCCAGCTCCCGGTGGGTGCGCAGGCGGTCGGCCCATTGTTCGTGGCCCAGGGCCATCTGCACCAGCCTGTGCATCAGGCGCTGCGGCGCGGGCAGCACGGTCTGCTCCTCGAGCGCGATCAGGCTGGCGCGCAGCTTGTCCGTCAGCAGCAGCGCCATATGCCTCCAGTACAGCGGATGGGCTTCCAGCCAGTCGTGCAGAGGGGCGATGGGCATTTGCAGCAGCGCGCAGGCGGTGTTGGCATAGGCATCATGGGTGCGCGCCTGGCCGTCGAACAGCGCGATCTCGCCCAGCCACATAGGTGCTTCCACCAGCGTCAGCAAGGCCGTGCGCGTGTGTTCCTGCAGCGTGGCCGTGCCGGAGACGCTGAGCGAGCCGCGTGCCACCGCATACAGGCCGCAGGGAGCATCGCCGCGGCGAAACAGCCATTCGCCCGGGGCCAGAAAGCGCGGACGGGCCAGCGCCTGCAGCTGCGCGGCCAGCGCGGGCGGCAGTGCGCGAAACCAGCGGCCGGCCTGGACTATGGCCCAGAGCTCGGCGCTCGAGACCGTGAACATGCTGCTGCGCTTGCGCGCAGAGGCCGGTGCGGTGGGCAAAACGGGGAACTCTTGTGTCGGTTGCATGACAGACGGCAAGGTTGAGGCTGCGCCAACATGCTCGGACAAGCCACAAGGAGACACAGCGATGAAAACCCTAGTCGACCAGTTGTCGAACTATGCCGACTACCACCGCGACCCGCGCAACATCTTCACCCACTACCTAGGTGTGCCCATGATCATGTTCGCCGTGATCGTGCTGCTGGCGCGGCTGGAGCTGGCCAGGATTGCGGGTTTTCCGGTGTCGCTGGCGCTGCCAGCGGCCCTGGCCGCGGCCGTCTACTACTGGCGGCTGGACGCGCGCTACGGCCTGTTCATGACGGCGCTGCTGGCCGTCATGCTGGCCCTGGCCGCAGCGCTGGCGGCTCAGCCCCTGGGTTCATGGCTGGCCTGGGGTCTGGGCCTGTTCGGCCTGGGCTGGGTGATCCAGTTCCTAGGCCATTACTACGAGGGGCGCAAACCCGCGTTCTTCGACGATGTGATGGGCCTGCTGATAGGCCCGCTGTTCGTGGCGGCCGAGCTGGGCTTTGCGCTGGGGTTGCGCAAGGAGGTGCAGGCCGCCGTGGAGCTGCGCAGCGGCCCCGTGCGCCGGCGGGAAATGCTCAAGGCCTGAGGCACTATGAAGAAGGTAGCGGCAGGCGCAGTCCGATAAAGGGCTTGGGACCGATCCGGCTTTTGAGGAGGCCGGGGCCGCCGCATCTTTCAAACATGTAATGCCAGCGTTAGGGTCATGCGCCTAGAATTGCGGGGTGACCCCTAGTGGGGCTTTTTTTGTTTTACCTGTTTGACCATCATGTCTCTGAACAACGTGACCCCCGGCTCCAAGGCGCCCGAAGTCTTCAACGTCATCATCGAAATCTCGGCCAACTCCGCTCCCGTGAAGTACGAAGTGGACAAGGAAACCGGCTGCCTGTTCGTGGACCGCTTCATGGGCACGGCCATGCACTACCCCGTGAACTACGGCTATGTGCCCCAGACCCTGGCCGGTGACGGCGACCCCGTGGACGTGCTGGTGATGACTCCCTTCCCCCTGCCCAGCGGCGTGGTCGTGCCCTGCCGCGCCATCGGCATTCTGCAGATGGAAGACGAGGGTGGCGTGGACGGCAAGGTGCTGGCCGTGCCCACCCAGAAGCTGCTGCCTTCCTACGACAAGATCAACCACCTCAGCGACATCCATGAGCTGACGCTGCAGCAGATCGCCCACTTCTTCGAGCACTACAAGGACCTGGAAAAGGGCAAGTGGGTCAAGGTCCTGGGCTGGAAGGGCCTGGACGTGGCGCACAAGGAAATCACCGACGGCATCGCCAACTACAAGGGCTGAGCTACGGCAGTCACGAGACTCTAACCTTGGGCGGCAGCAGGCCTGCGCCATCAAGGTCGATACAATTTGAAACGCATCCGGTGTCTGCCGGGTGCGTTTTTTTATTGCCTGACAGGCAGTTGCAGTCAAAACAAAGTGGGGGAGAGTCGCATGAGTTGGAGAATTTCGGACTGGCGCATCGGGACCAAGCTGGGGCTGGGCTTTCTGGCCCTAGTGCTTTTCTCTGCGCTGCTAGGTCTGGTGGCCTGGCTGCAACTCACCCAGATTCATGCCGCTGGCATGACGGTGTCCGAAGTGGCCTTGCCCAGCGTTTACAACGCGGCCTCCATGCGCTCCGAGTACAACCGCCTGCGCCGCCATGAGGCCGGGATTGCCACCGCGCGCACCCTGGTGGAGATAGAAGGCTATGAGCAGCAAAGCCAGCAGCGCTTCAAGACCATTGCGGCCCAGGAAAAAGTGCTGGAAGGGCTGATAGAAGGCGATGCGCTGCGCCAGTCCTATGCCGGCTATCAAAGCCTCAAGGCGCAGTTCGTCAAGCTGCATGAGCAGCTGCTGGCGCGCGCCCGCGACGGCAACTACAACACCGTGGACGACCAGGCCGCCATGGCCGACGAACTGGGCCTGTTTTTCGCCGGGGAGTCGGAAGCCGCGTTCAGCCAGCTGGCCGAGAGCACGGGCAAGTTCATGACGCTGCAGCTCGAGGCGGCAGCCCGGGCGCAGGAGGCGGAAAAAGCCAGTTTTGCGCTGGCCCGCTACTGGTTGCTGGCGACGCTGGCCCTGGTCATCGTGATCGCGGCCGGGGTCGGCCTGGCGATGACGCGCGCCATCACGGCTCCGGTGGCCACGGCCGTCCAATTCGCCCAGGGCGTGGCGGCGGGGCAGCTGGGCACCGTCATCAGCAACCAGCGGCGCGACGAAATGGGCCTGCTGCTGAATGCGCTCGAGGATATGCGGCGCCAGCTCGCATCCGTGGTGCAGGAAGTGCGCGGCAATGCCAACGGCGTGGCCCTGGCCTCGCGCGAGATTGCCCAGGGCAATGCCGATCTCTCGGTGCGCACCGAAAGCCAGGCCAGCGCTCTCGAAGAGACCGCGGCCTCCATGGAGCAGTTGGGCTCGACCGTGCGCCAGAACGCCGACAACGCCCAGGCCGCGAATCAGATGGCAAGGAATGCCTCGGATGTGGCGGGGCGCGGCGGCGCCGTGGTGGCCCAGGTGGTGGACACCATGAAGGGCATCAACGACAGCAGCCGCCAGATCGCCGACATCATCGGTGTCATCGACTCCATCGCTTTCCAGACCAATATCCTGGCACTGAATGCGGCCGTGGAAGCGGCCCGTGCCGGTGAGCAGGGCCGCGGCTTTGCGGTGGTGGCCGGCGAGGTGCGCACCCTGGCCCAGCGCAGCGCCGAGGCGGCCAAGGAAATCAAGCAGCTGATCACCGCCAGCGTGGAACGCGTGGAGCAGGGCTCGCAACTGGTGGACCGGGCCGGCGCGACCATGACCGAGATCGTCGGCGCCATCGGTCGCGTCACCGATCTCATGGGTGGCATCAGCTCCGCCAGCCACGAGCAGAGCCAGGGCGTGGCCCAGGTGGGCGAGGCGATCTTGCAGATGGAACAGACCACCCAGCAGAACGCGGCCCTGGTAGAGCAGAGCGCGGCGGCCGCCGATTCGCTGCAGCGCCAGGCCCAGGCGCTGGTGGACTCCGTGGCCGTCTTCAAGCTGGCCGGCCAGGATCAGGGATTTGCGGCTTCGGCCATGGCTGCCAGGCCGGCCGGGGCTAGCAGGCCGGCCCGGATAGAGGCCCAGGCCTTGCTCTGAGCTAGGGTCTGGCGGCAGAGCCCCGCAAGAGAGCTCCCACTCACAGGCTGCAGTTGCAGCCTGTTTTCATTTGTCTATGCAATTTTTCTTGACATGGATCAAGTTGTCTGTGCAAGCTTGGGGTCCTGTGGGGTGATTTAATCCAAGTCTAATCAAGCTGATATTTGATATTGAATCTCAGAAAGCAAT
>JAFAIY010000592.1 GCA_019236485.1 Comamonas sp.
CGCCTGCAGGCCGGCAATGACCAGGCCTCGTTTGCCGTGCGCTCTTCCGCGACTGCGGAAGACCTGCCCGACGCTTCGTTCGCTGGCCAGCAGGAAACCTTCCTCAACGTGGTGGGCATCGAAGACGTGCTGCACAAGATGAAGGAAGTGTTCGCCTCGCTGTACAACGACCGCGCCATCTCCTACCGCGTGCACAAGGGCTTTGAGCACGATGTGGTGGCTCTGTCGGCTGGCGTGCAGCGCATGGTGCGCTCCGACAAGGGCGCGGCCGGTGTGATGTTCACCATCGACACCGAATCCGGCTTCGAGGAAGTGGTGTTCATCACTTCCAGCTATGGCCTGGGCGAAACCGTGGTGCAGGGCGCCGTGAACCCCGACGAGTTCTATGTGCACAAGCCCATGCTCAAGGCCGGCAAGAAGGCGCTGATCCGCCGCAATCTGGGCTCCAAGCTGATCCAGATGATCTTCGCCACGCCCGAAGAGAAGGCCGCCGACGGCAAGCTGGTGAAGACCGTGGACGTGGCTCACGAGCTGCGCAACCGCTACTCGCTGAGCGACGAGGAAGTGCAGCAGCTGGCCCACTACGCGCTGGTGATCGAGCAGCACTACGGCCGCCCCATGGACATCGAATGGGGCAAGGACGGCACCGACGGCCAACTCTATATCCTGCAGGCCCGTCCCGAGACCGTGAAGAGCCAGGCCAAGGGCCAGGCCGAGCTGCGCTACAAGCTCAAGGGCACGGGCACCGTGCTGGCCGAAGGCCGCGCCATCGGTCAGAAGATCGGTACCGGCCCCGTGCGCCTGGTGTCCGACATCTCGCAGATGGACCAGGTCCAGGCCGGCGACGTGCTGGTGACCGACATGACCGACCCCAACTGGGAGCCGGTGATGAAGAAGGCTTCGGCCATCGTGACCAACCGCGGCGGCCGTACCTGCCACGCGGCCATCATTGCGCGCGAGCTGGGCATTCCCGCCGTCGTGGGCTGCGGCAACGCCACCGAACTGCTCAAGGGCGGCACCCTGGTGACCGTGTCCTGCGCCGAGGGCGACACCGGCAAGATCTATGACGGTCTGCTCGAAACCGAGGTGACCGAGGTCAAGCGCGGCGAAATGCCGGCCATCAAGACCAAGATCATGATGAACGTGGGCAACCCCCAGCTGGCTTTCGACTTCGCCCAGCTGCCCAACGAGGGCGTGGGCCTGGCCCGCCTGGAATTCATCATCAACAACAACATCGGCGTGCACCCCAAGGCCATTCTGGACTACCCCGCCGTTGACGCCGACCTGAAGAAGGCCGTCGAGTCCGTGGCCCGCGGCCATGCCTCGCCGCGCGCCTTCTACGTGGACAAGGTGGCCGAAGGCGTGGCCACGATTGCCGCAGCCTTCTGGCCCAAGCCCGTGATCGTGCGCATGTCGGACTTCAAGTCCAACGAGTACCGCAAGCTCATCGGCGGCAGCCGCTACGAGCCCGAGGAAGAGAACCCCATGCTGGGCTTCCGCGGTGCGGCGCGCTACATCTCCGAAGACTTCGGCGAAGCCTTCAGGATGGAGTGCGAAGCCCTGCGCCGCGTGCGCGAGGACATGGGTCTGACCAACGTCAAGATCATGATCCCCTTCGTGCGCACCCTGGGCCAGGCCAAGCGCGTGACCGAGCTGCTGGCCGAGAACGGCCTCAAGCGCGGCGAGAACGGCCTGCAGTTCATCATGATGTGCGAAGTGCCTTCCAACGCCATCCTGGCCGAGGACTTCCTCGAGTACTTCGACGGCTTCTCCGTGGGCTCCAACGACCTGACCCAGCTGACCCTGGGCCTGGACCGCGACTCGGGCCTGGAGCTGCTGGCCGCCGACTTCGACGAGCGCGACCCCGCCGTGAAGAAGCTGCTCAGCCGCGCCATCAAGGCCTGCCGTGACCAGGGCAAGTACGTGGGCATCTGCGGCCAGGGCCCTTCGGACCATCCCGATTTCGCCAAGTGGCTGGCCGACGAAGGCATCTCGTCCATCTCGCTCAACCCTGACAGCGTGGTCTCCACCTGGCAGAAGCTGGCTGAATAAGCCTCGCGCATCGCATGCAGACGCATCACGCGCCCATGCATGACGATGCCGCGTCGGATACCGACGCTTTCGGCAAGCCGGCGGAGATGAGCATTCCGCCGGATCTGCACGATATGCACCACCTGAGACTCAAGGCCTTGCTGCTGACGGTCTGGGTGGTGTTTTCATTTGGCACCAGCTATTTCGCGCGCGACCTGCAGGCCCTGGTGCCGGGCTGGCCCGCGGCCTACTGGATGGCCGCCCAAGGGGCGGTCCTGATGTTCCTGCTCATCATCGTGGTCTATTGTGTGGCCATGGACTATTTCGAGCGCCAACAGGCGCGTGACCAGGCGCGGCAAGAGGCCGTCGCTCACGCCGCAGCCTCCTCCCCTAGCGACCTCCATGCCTGAGCGGCCCGCCCTGAGTCGCGCCTATCACTGGCGGCTGCATCGCATTCTGTTGCTCTATGTGCTGGGCGTGGCCGGTTTTCTGCTGGCCATGCTCTGGGCCGAGGGGCGCGGCCTCTCGCGCCACTGGATAGGGCCGATCTTCCTGTTCTGCACCGTCATGGTCTATGCGGGCATAGGCGTGTATTCGCGCACCAGCGATGCCCAGGAATATTTCGTGGCCGGGCGGCGCATTCCGGCCTTCTACAACGGCATGGCGGCCGCTGCCGACTGGATGAGCGCGGCCTCGTTCATCAGCCTCTCCGGGGCGCTGTATCTGCAAGGCTTCTCGGGCGCGGGCAGCCAGCCCGGCGGGCTGGCCTATGTGCTGGGCTGGACCGGGGGCTTCTGCCTGGTGGGCATGCTGATCGCGCCCTATCTGCGCGCCATGAATCTCTACACCGTGCCTGATTTCTTCCAGGTCCGGTTCGGCGGCCGCTGGCCGCGCATCATCGCGGCGCTGGCGGCCATCACCTGCTCCTTCACCTATGTGGTGGCGCAGATCTATGGCGTGGGGCTGATTGCGGCGCGGCTCACGGGCGTGCAGTTCGAAATCGGCATCATGCTGGGCCTGGGCGGCGTGCTGCTGTGCTCTTTTCTGGGCGGCATGCGCGCCATCACCTGGACCCAGGTCGCGCAGTATGTGGTGATCCTGCTGGCCTTCATGCTGCCGGTCTCCTGGCTGGCCTACAAGCAGCTGGGCAATCCCTGGGCGCCTGCGGCCTATACCCAGCAGCTGGGCAAGATCGCGCTCATGGAGCAGCGGCTGCTGGCCTCCGAGGCCGAGCAGTCGGTGCTGGATGCCTATCGCACGCGCGCCCAGGTGCTGCAGGCCAAGCTGCGCGACGTGCCGAATGTGCTGGCGGCCGAGCGGCAGGCGCTGAGCGAGCATATTCGCGAGCTGCGCACCAGCAGCGGCAATATCGGCGCCATCATGGCCG
Source organism: Comamonas sp. (assembly GCA_019236485.1). GTDB lineage: Bacteria > Pseudomonadota > Gammaproteobacteria > Burkholderiales > Burkholderiaceae_C > Comamonas. The sequence goes on from JAFAIY010000592.1 coordinate 3,419, forward strand.
CCAGCCGCGAACTCGCGAACATGCCCAAGGACGAGGCTGCGGCGCGTGAGCGCTGGACGCGCGAGCTGCGCGAGACCGACGAGCGGGTCAAGCCGCTGGGTGGCATTCCGCTGCAGAGCCAGCCTTTCGCCGGCGACCCGCAGGGCACGCCGGAGGAGCAGCAAGCCTATGAGGAAAGCCGGCGCAATTTTCTGGCACTGATGTTCTGCCTGATGGTGGGCACGGCCGGGCTGCCGCATCTGCTCACCCGCTACTACACCGTGCCCACGGTGTCGGCGGCGCGCACCTCGGTGGCCTGGTCGCTGTTCTTCATCGGCCTGCTGTATCTGGGGGCGCCGGCACTGGCGGTGCTGGTCAAGTACGAGGTCATGAACAATCTGGTGGGCATGCATTTCGATGCCCTGCCGAACTGGATCGCCCAGTGGTCGCGCGTGGACGGCTCGCTGCTGTCGGTGGAGGACATCAACGGCGACGGCATTTTGCAGTTCGGCGAGATCCGCATGGGGGCCGACCTCATCATGCTGGTCACGCCCGAGCTCGGCGGCATGCCTTATGTGGTGTCGGGGCTGGTGGCGGCGGGCGGGCTGGCGGCTGCTTTGTCCACGGCCGACGGCCTGCTGCTGACCATCAGCAATGCGCTGGTGCGCGATCTGTATTTTCAGGAGCGCCAGCGCCTGGAAACGCCCAAGCGGCGCATCTCGCCCGAGCAGCGCGTGATTCTCTCCAAGTTCGCTCTGCTGCTGGTGGCTCTGTCGGCTGCATTTGTAGCGGCGCGGCGCTCGTCGGACATCCTGCCCATGGTCTCGGCCTCGTTCTCGCTGGCCGCCTCGGCTTTTGTGCCGGCCATGGTCATGGGCATCTTCTGGCGTCGCACCACGCGCCGCGGCGCCGTTGCCGGCATGCTGCTGGGGCTGGCCGTGACGGTGTATTACATGGTGGCTCATGTGCCGGGTCTGCAGGGCGTGCTGCCCCAGGTCTTGCGCGGCGAGGTGCTGTGGTGGGGGATTCAGCCCATATCGGCGGGCGTGTTCGGCGTGCCCGTGGGCTTTGCCACGACGTTTGCCGTGAGCTGGTGGGAGTCGCGCCGCAGCGCCGGGCAATCCTGATTGGTGAGCGCCCAGCGCTTTTGTGGCCTGGACTGGAGCCCGCTTTGACCCTTGGGTCCCGAGAACCGAACCGCGTTGTTGATGAGGCGCAAAGCGCGCTCTCGCTTGCAGGTAAACCCGCTTTGCAGCCTGTGGCAAATCCCTCACTCTGCAGGCCATGGCCCGGGATTCATCGCGAAGAAGGCTCGGGCAGATCATGCACAGAGGGAGAGGAGGAGGGGCGGCTCATGTATTTCGTCAAAACACCTGCGGGACAGCAGGCCTTCAAGGAGCGCCATGCCGATCTGAGTCCGCGTCTGCGCTCGGCCTTTCTGCTGTTTGACGGCAGCCGCAGCCTGGCCCAGGTACTCGATTCCATCTCGGCGCTGGGCGTGGGCAAGGACGATATTCTGGCCCTGGTCACCAGAGGCTGGCTGACCGCGCGGGAAGCCGAGGGAGAAGGGCTGGAACAGTCTTCCGCTGCATCGGAGGCCGATGCCGAGGTGGATGCGGCCAGCACCTCGCGCCGCTACCAGAAGGCCTATCCCATGGCCGTGGCCATCACGGGCGGGCTGGGGCTCAAGGGCTTCAGGCTCAATCTGGCCGTGGAGGCGGCCATGGGCTACGAGCAACTCGCGGCGCTGGCGCCGCGCATACGCGATGCCGCGGGCGAAAAGGCCTATGGGCCGCTGCACAAGGCCTTGTTCGGCGCCGAAGCGCCTTAGCGTGCTGCCAACAAAAAAGCGGCCGTGAAGGCCGCTTTTTTTCATGGTTCCGACGTCTATCAGACGGCCAGCAGTTCCACGTCGAACTTCAGCGTGGCATTGGGGGGGATCACGCCGCCCGCGCCGCGTGCGCCATAGCCCAGGGCTGCGGGGATCAGCAGGGTGCGCTGGCCGCCGACCTTCATGCCTTGCACGCCTTCGTCCCAGCCCTTGATCACCATGCCGGCGCCCAGGGGGAAGACGAAAGGATCGTTGCGGTCCTTGCTGGAGTCGAACTTGGCGCCTTGCACGCCGTTGTTGTAGAGCCAGCCGGTGTAATGCACGGTGACGCTCTGGCCGGCACGGGCTTCGGCGCCTTCGCCCACAACGGTGTCTTCGTATTGCAGGCCAGAGGCAGTGGTGTTGAAAGCCATGATGGATTTCCTTTCAGCGCGGAAAAAGCGATGGAAAAAAGGGCCCGCCAAGCATGCTTGGGGCCCTGGGATGATAAGCAGGATGGTAGCAGCAGCCGGCAGTCTTGCCGCGAGCGCGGCAAGGTTTACTTCTTGGCGCGCGCCGCCACCCAGCGGTTGGCAAAGGCTTGCACATCGGACAGGCGCTTGAGCAGGTCCTGGCCGGAGAGGGTCACGGTATAGCCGTCGCTGCCGTGCTCCAGCAGGCCGCATTCGCGCAGTTCCTTGATGCGGGTGTTGAGCGTGTTGGGAGTGATGCCGCCCACGCTGTCCTGCAGCAGACGGAAGGTCTGGGGATGACCGTCCCGCAGCGCCCACAGCACGCGCAGTGCATAGCGGCATTCGAGCTTCTCAAACAGCTGATTGATGGCGGCGTTTTCCTTGGAGCTCATGGACGCTTCTCCTTGCGCAGTGGTGTTATTGAGCCTGGGCGCACTTGCCCGTGCGTTCAGTGCCAAGTCAGATTGACTATAGCGGGGAATTTGTTTTGCTACAAGTTTAGTAGCTCCAAATCTGCAACCGCAACGCCCTGAAGTGATAAACGCCACAAACAAGCGACAAGTGTTGCAGCTCAGCCACGAATATTACGGCTCCGCATACTGCTCCAGGGTTTGTAGCAATAGGCGGAGCCTGCGGGCGTGCCGGGCGCCAAATTCATGGTGGCTGCCCACATAGTGGCTGGCGATCGAGTGCAGCATTAGGCGCAAAATTGCACTGTAGCCTTTTGTCAGTCGGTGCTGCCAGCTATTGAAAGCATAGTCATGCTCGGAGGTCCGCGGCCTGCTTCAGCCGCACCAGCACCTGCAGCAGGCGGTTGGCGGGCGTGGCAATGCCCAGGGCCTGGCCGCGTTGCACCACATAGCCGTTGAGGTGGTCGATCTCCGTGGGCTTGCCGCGCGCCAGATCCTGGGCCGTGGACGACAGCTGGCCGGGCATGGTGCGCGCGATGGCGGCCACGGCCTGGTCCACCGAGGCGGGCAGGGCCACGCCGTCGGCCAGGGCCACGGATTTGCATTCGGCCGCAATATCCTGCATCACGGCCGGCACATCGGCCTGGGCCACCAGCCAGCCATAGGACTTCTGCGTGAGCGCTGAGAGCGCGTTGTAGACGCAGTTGATGATCAGTTTCTGCCAGAGGGCGGCCAGCACCTGTTCTGAAACCTGGGTCGGAATGCCGGCGGCACTGAACTGCCGGGCGATTTCCGCGCCTTGCGGGCAGGGTGCGATCTCCAGCTCGCCGCGGCCGAAGTGGCGCACATGGCCGGGACCGGCCATGGCCGTGGCCACATAGACCACGGCCGCCGCCACGGGCTGCGCGCCCAGCACCTGGCGCAGGCGCTGGTCGTTGTCCACGCCGTTCTGCAGGCTCAGCACCTGGGCATGGGCGGCCAGATAGGGCCGGATCTGCGTGGCGGCGGCTTCCGTGTCGGTGGATTTCACGCAGAACAGCAGCACATCGGCGCCGCTCACGGCCTGGGCCGAGGTGCTGGTGACCATGGGGATGTGGACATCCTCGGTCGCGGTCTGCAGCCGCAGGCCATGCTCGCGCACGGCCTGCATATGGGATTCGCGGCCGATCAGCGTCACGCTGTGGCCGGCGCACGCCAGCAGGGCGCCGAAATAACAGCCCACCGAGCCCGCGCCCATGACGGCGATGGACAGCGGGCGTTGGGTCGGTGGGGTCTGGTTCATGGTTTCAGGCATGGAGGTCAGCTCTTGAGCTTGAGCAGATAGGTCATGAGCTGCGCGGTGGAGGTCTCGATCTCGAGAAAATCGTGCAGCGCCTTGCCACTCTGCCATGACGGGCTCCAGTTATTGCTGGCCAGACTCTGCTTCCAGCTGTCCTGGCCGACCGCGTATTCGATGGCCGCCAGCATTTGCTGGGAGCGCTCCGCCGGCAGGTTCTTGCCGGTGAAGACGGCGCGCCAGTTGGACATTTCCGCATCCACGCCCTGGTCGCGCAGCGAGGCGATGCCGAACAGCGCGCGGCGCGACGAGACGCCCAGGGCGCGCAGCTTGCCGGCCTGCAGGGCGTCACGGAACTCGCTGTAACCGGAAATGCCGACCTGCACCTGTTTCTGCAGCAGGGCTTTGACCACATCGTTGCCGCCGGGGAAGGGCTTGTACTGCAGCTGCTCGGGATTGGCCTTGGCGACCCTGGCCAGCATGCCCGCATACATATGGTCCACGCCGCCGGCCGAGCCGCCGGCAATCGCCAGCGCACCCAGGTTCTCGCGCATGGCCTTGGCCAGGGACTTGGGGTCGGCCAGCGCCGAGTCCGCGGGCACGGCCACCACCAGATAGTCGCTGGTCAGGCGCGCGAGCGCCTGCACCTGCTGCAAATCCTTGGAAGCCTTGTTCAAGGCCAGGGCTCCGACCATGACCATGCCGCCGATCAGCAGGCTGCCCGGGTCGCTGCCGTAGCGCTTGGTGTATTCGGCAAGCCCTATGGTGCCGCCCTTGCCGCCTATGTTTTCATAGACGACCTTGTCCACCATGCCGCTGCTGGTCAGCGCCGCGCCCAGTGCACGGCCGGTCTGGTCCCAGCCGCCGCCCGGGTTGGCGGGGATCACGATGCGCAGCTGCGCCCCCAGGCGCTGGGGCGGTCCGGCCTGCGCCGAGGGCAGGGCGCTGCCGGCCAACAGGGCCGCGGTACAGCCCAGCCATTGGCGACGCGTGATGGCATGGCCTGGCGCAGTGAGGATGGGGTGGTTCATGGCTGATCTCCGTTGTCTAGGGCTTTGCTTTGCACGCAAGCAAAGACTTGCTGACCTGGGGTACATGTAAAAAAGCCCCGACCTCGGGCGAGGTCAGGGCCTGTTGGCAGGAGCCCGCCGGCGGCGGATTCCCGGTGACTGGCATTACAGCGAGTCGATGAAGCTGCGCAGCTTGTCCGAGCGGCTCGGGTGCTTGAGCTTGCGCAGCGCCTTGGCTTCGATCTGGCGGATGCGCTCGCGCGTCACGTCGAACTGCTTGCCCACTTCTTCCAGTGTGTGGTCGGTGGACATTTCGATGCCGAAGCGCATGCGCAGCACCTTGGCTTCACGCGGGGTCAGGCCGTCGAGGATGTCCTTGACCACATCGCGCAGGCCGGCCTGCATCGCAGCGTCGATAGGCGCGGTGTTGTTGCCGTCCTCGATGAAATCGCCCAGGTGGGAATCGTCGTCGTCGCCGATGGGGGTTTCCATCGAGATCGGCTCCTTGGCGATCTTCATGATCTTGCGGATCTTGTCCTCGGGGATCTCCATCTTGGCCGCCAGGATGGACGCATCGGGCTCGAAGCCGAACTCCTGCAGGTGCTGGCGCGAGATGCGGTTCATCTTGTTGATGGTCTCGATCATGTGCACCGGGATGCGGATCGTGCGGGCCTGGTCCGCGATGGAGCGCGTGATGGCCTGACGGATCCACCAGGTGGCATAGGTCGAGAACTTGTAGCCGCGGCGGTATTCGAACTTGTCCACGGCCTTCATCAGGCCGATATTGCCTTCCTGGATCAGGTCCAGGAATTGCAGACCGCGGTTGGTGTACTTCTTGGCGATGGAGATCACGAGACGCAGATTGGCCTCGATCATTTCCTTCTTGGCGTCGCGGCTGGCGCGCTCGCCGTCGTTCATGCGCTTGTTGATGCGCTTGAGCTCTTCCAGAGGCACGACCACGCGGGCCTGCAGGTCGATCAGGTTCTGCTGCAGCTCCTGCACGGGCGGGATGTTGCGTTCCAGCACGGCGCTGTATGGCTTGCCGGCCGCGGCGTGCTTGAGCACCCAGTCCAGGTTCAGCAGATTGGGCGGGAAGTCCTTGATGAACTGTTCCTGCGTCATGCCGCACTTGTCCACGATGATCTTGCGCAGCTCACGTTCTTTTTTGCGCACGTCATCCACCTGGGCGCGCACCAGATCGCAGAGCTTCTCGATGGTCTTGGCCGTGAAGCGGATGGTCATCAGCTGCTCGGTGATGGACTTCTGCACCTTCATATACGTCTCGGAGCCGTAGCCGTCCTTGTCGTACACCTTGTGCATCTTGTCGAAGAGCTCGCGCATGGCGTCGAAACGGCCCAGGGCTTCGTTCTTCAGCTCTTCAAGCTTCTTGGTCAGCGCCTTGGAGCCGCCCTTGCCGTCGTCGTCGTCTTCTTCGTCGTACTCGTCGAAGTCTTCCTCGGCCACATAGTCGTCGTTTTCGTCGGCGTTGACGAAGCCGTCCACCACGGTGGAGATCACGACCTTGCCTTCGCGGATCTCCTCGGCCATGGTCAGGATCTCGGCGATGGTCGCGGGCGAAGCCGAGATGGCTTCCATCATGTCCATCAGGCCGCCTTCGATGCGCTTGGCGATCTCGATTTCGCCTTCACGCGTGAGCAGCTCCACCGTGCCCATTTCGCGCATATACATGCGCACGGGGTCGGTGGTGCGGCCGAATTCGGAGTCCACGGTGGACAGCGCGGCTTCGGCTTCTTCTTCGGCTTCTTCTTCGGTGGTCGCCGACTGGCCGGTGTTGTTCAGCAGCAGGGTTTCCGCATCGGGAGTCTGCTCGTAGACCGCCACGCCCATGTCGTTGAGCATGGAGATCACGACTTCCAGCGTTTCGGCATCGACCAGCTTGTCGGGTAGGTGGTCGTTGATTTCGGCGTGGGTCAGGTAGCCGCGGGTCTTGCCCAGCTTGATCAGCATCTTCAGACGCTGACGGCGGGTGTTCATTTCCTCTTCGGTCAGAACGGTTTCGTCCAGGCCGAATTCCTTCATCAAGGCGCGTTCCTTGGCCTTGCTGATCTTCATGCGCAGAGGCTTGACCTTCTCGGCCGGTGCGGCAGCGGCTCCGCTCTCAGCTTCTTCCTCGACTTCGCCTTCCAGATCGCTGTCGATGTCCGACAGGTCGGTGTCGTCCATGTCCTCGCCGGCTTCCTTGGCCTTGGGCTTGCGGCCACGCTTGGCCGGGGCCTTGCCGGCATCGGCGCTGGCAGCAGGAGTCTTGGCGGCTGCGGTCTTCTTGGCCGGAGCCTTCTTGGCAACGGTCTTCTTGGCTGCGGGCTCTGCAGCCGTGTCTTCGTCCTCGGAGGCCTTCTTGCGGCCGCGCTTGGGTGTTGCCTGGGCCAGCAGCGCATCGGCCATGGCTTTGAGTTCGGCTTGTGACTTGGTAACCACTGTGGTGTCTTTCTTGGCTTCGGCCGCGGCTGCGGCACGCTTCTTCGCAGCAGGCCTGTCGGCACTGGCCTTGGGGGGCGCTGCTGCGGAAGTGGAAGTTTTAGAGGTCTTTGGCTTCGCGGAAGCTTCGGGGGCCTGCTTGGACTTCACGGACTTTGAAACGGGCATGAACACCTCTCACGGTACGAACACACACAAACACACAAAGAGAAACGGAAAATGCAAACAAACGCCACATAGGCTGGCGCATGGGCAGGCCTGGCCTGTCCAACGGGAGCCAAAAACTCCCCGGCAAGATCTTGGGGCGATCATTTGGTATGCAGTCCTTGCGGAAATTGGGCCATGCAGTTGCTGCCATCACGTGATTCCTTCACGGGGCCCGGGCCGGAGGTGCTGCTGTCGCTCTTGCCTATATCCCATAAATTATACCTTTTTATGGGATGTCAAGAGGTGGTGCCAATAATTACAGATAAATTTTTTCGCATCTGCTGAAACTCAATGTAGCGCTTTGCGGCGGTCGGGTCTGTAGCTATCTCTTTGAGAGCCTTGGCTTCTTCGCGCTTGAGGTGATCCACCAAGATCAGGTTGAGTGTGCCACGCAATTCCTTGCGCAATTCGTCCACTTCGCCTTCGGGATTGGCATGGGCGCCACTCATCAGCTTGTTGGCCAGTGGTTCGCAGGGCGAGCCTTGTAGCTGTTCGCGCAGCACTGCCCAGGAACGCGGGCCGGACTCGGTGAACTGAGCCTCCAGCCAGCGAAACAACGGCGCATGGCTTTGATTGCAGCGCGCCAGGGCGTCGAAGTCCTCATGGGTCATTTCCTCCATGAACTCCATATGGCACATCAGCAAGCGTGCGGCCTGGTCCTCGCGGCTCACGGGAGTGGGGCGCGGGCCCAGCGGCGGCGGGTTCCAGTCCTCGCCTTTCTTGCCCCAGGGCTTGCGCTGGCGTCCCAACTCGCGGCGGCCGCTCCAACTGCCGCCGCCGCCCTGTGGCTGATAGCTGGGGGCACTGGGCTCAGCCCATTCAGGTGCGGCATCCCAGCTGGGCGGTGCGTCCCATTCGGGCGCCTGGCTGCTGGCCGGCGTGGGCGTGCGTCTGGCCATGGGGGCGGTGCGTGCGGCTTCCTGGGCCCAGATGTCGGCGAGGTCGCGCGCATCCAGCTGCACCAGGGCCGCAATTTCGGACAGCAGCTGGCGCTTGAGCGCGCCGTCAGGCAGCTGCGACCACAGCGGCCTGGCATTGCTGGCCATATGGGCGCGGCCCTCGGTCTGGCCCAGGTCGCAGCCCTCGCTGGCCGATTCGATGAGAAAGCGGCTCAGCGGCGTGGCGTCGCCCACATAGCGTGCGAAAGCCTCGGGGCCGTATTCGCGGATGAAGCTGTCGGGGTCGTGCTCCGAGGGCAGAAACAGGAATTTGAGGGAACGGGTGTCGGTGGCCAGCGGCAGGGCCGCGTCCAGCGCCTTGCGCGCCGCGCGGCGGCCGGCGCCGTCGCCGTCGAAGCTGAAGACCACGGCATCGGTAAAGCGAAACAGCTTTTGCACATGGTCCGGGGTACAGGCCGTGCCCAGCGTGGCCACGGCATTCGCAAACCCCAGCTGGGCCAGGGCCACCACGTCCATATAGCCTTCGGTGACCAGCGCATAGCCCATGTCGCGCAAGGCCTGGCGCGCCTCGAACAGGCCGTAGAGTTCTCGGCCCTTGTGGAAGACCGGAGTTTCGGGCGAGTTCAGGTATTTGGGCTTTTCGTCGCCGAAGACGCGGCCGCCAAAGCCTATGCATTCGCCCTTGACGTTGCGGATGGGGAACATCAGCCGGTCGCGAAAGCGGTCGTAGCGGCGGCCGTCTTCCTCGCCGGCTATGACCAGACCGCATTCCTCGAGTTGCGGGTTGTCATACTCGGCGAACACGCTGGCCAGTCCATGCCAGCCCGCGGGCGCGTAGCCCAGGCCGAAACGCTTGGAGACCTCGCCCGAGACGCCGCGCTTCTTGAGGTATTCGATGGCCTTGGGGGCGGCCCTGAGCTGCTTGCGGTAGGAGTCGCCGGCTTTCTCCAGCAGATCGCTGAGGCTTTCGGCCTTCTGCTTCTGCTGGGCCTGGCGTTGGCGCTCGGCGGGGCTGATGTCGTCCTGCGGCACTTGCAGGCCGCACTGGTTGGCGAGTTCCTGCACGGCCTCGACAAAGCCCATGCCCGCATGCTCCATCAGAAAGCCGATGGCATTGCCGTTCTTGCCGCAGCCAAAGCAGTGGAAGAACTGCTTGGAGGGGCTGACGGTGAAGGAGGGTGACTTCTCGCTGTGGAACGGGCACAGGCCCATGAAGTTGGCGCCGCCCTTTTTGAGCTGCACATAGCGGCCCACGATGTCGACCACGTCGACGCGGGAGAGCAACTCTTGGATAAACGATTGGGGAATGGCCACCCCGGTATTTTGCCTTGGCCGGCGATGACCTGTGGGCACCAAGGTATGGCCGGGAAGCGCGGGCAAAAAAAAGCCTGCACCCATGGGCGCAGGCTCGGTCTCCTGTTGCCTGGAACATTGCCAGGCTCTCCTCTAAGAAGTCTCCTCCTCCACACAGTTTCGAGGGGCTGAGCACCGGCTCCGTGCGGAGCGGAATGCCGGTCTTGGCCACCTGCGTCGGCAGCCGTCACCTCGAAACATGCGCGCATTCTAAGAGCGATTTGCGCCCCGTGCGATTGTTGTGTCAGATAAATGATGTCTTATAGATGACTTGCATGGCTGCTGCCTGCCGCAGGTATGGGTGGATATTTGGTGTCGGTGCTAACCAAATGATTTTCAATGAATTTATGCAATTTCAGAAGTTGCTGAAACAATCGTTGTTTGGAATGACCATATGTCTTTCTCTGTCTTTGGCGAGCAAAATCGCAGGTGCTCGGAGGCGTCCAAGCGCCGGGGTGGAAGGGCTTTGATGCAAGTCAATCGTCAGCGACTTGCCAGCCAAAAAGCGGCGTGCCGCCAGGATGTAAGCCTGGTGTTCAGCAAACTGCGATAAAACCCGCACAGGAGACATTTATGACCAGTTCTTACGATCTGCACCTGGACCCCAACACGGCCAACTATGCTGCGCTCACCCCTTTGAGCTTTATTGCCCGCACGGCCGAGGTCTATCCAGAGCGTCTGGCCATTGTTCATGGCGAGCTGCGCCAGAGCTGGGGCCAGACCTATGCGCGCTGCCGCCGGCTGGCCAGCAGCCTGCAACAGATAGGCATAGGCAAGAACGATACCGTGGCCGTGATGCTGCCCAACACGCCGCCCATGGTGGAAGCCCATTTCGGCGTGCCCATGTCGGGTGCCGTGCTCAACACGTTGAATACACGGCTGGATGCCGAAACCCTGGCCTTTATGCTGGACCATGGCGAGGCCAAGGCCTTGATCGTCGATCCGGAATTCGTGGGCGTGATGGCCAAGGCGCTGAAGCTGCGCCAGCGCAGCGAGCCCATCTATGTGATCCAGGTCGAGGATGAGCTCTATGGCGCAGCCGCCGAACAGATAGGCGTCATCGATTACGAAAGCTTTGTGGCCGGAGGCGATGCGGAATTCGACTGGCAGCTGCCCGGCAACGAGTGGAATGCGATTGCGCTCAACTACACCAGCGGCACCACGGGCAACCCCAAGGGCGTGGTCTACCACCATCGCGGCGCGCACAACAATGCCATCAGCAATGTGCTGGAGTGGGACATGCCCAAGCATGCGGTCTATCTGTGGACCCTGCCCATGTTCCACTGCAACGGCTGGTGCTTCCCCTGGACGGTGGCGGCGCGTGCGGCGGTGAACGTGTGTCTGCGTCGCGTGGAGGCCCAGGCGATCTTCGACGCCATCCGCAATCATGGCGTCACCCATTACTGCGGCGCACCCATTGTCCACAGCCTGCTGGTGAATGCGCCGACAGCCATGAAGGACGGCGTGCCCGAAGGCGTGAAGGCCATGGTGGCCGGGGCCGCGCCGCCCGCATCGATGATCGAGGGCATGGAGGCCATGGGCTTCGACATCACCCATGTCTACGGCCTGACGGAAACCTATGGGCCCGCCACGGTCTGCGCCAAGCATGAGGACTGGAACGCGCTGGACATTGGCGAGCGTGCGCGCCTGAATTCGCGCCAGGGTGTGCGCTACCACCTGCAGCGCTCGGCCGCGGTACTGGATCCCGAGACCATGCAGCCCGTGCCGCACGACGGCCAGACCATGGGCGAGATCATGTTCCAGGGCAATATCGCGATGAAGGGCTATCTCAAGAACCCGCAGGCGACGGACGAGGCCTTCCGCGGCGGCTGGTTCCACAGCGGCGATCTGGCCGTGCAGCATCCCGACGGCTATATACAGATCAAGGACCGCAGCAAGGACATCATTATCTCGGGCGGCGAGAACATCTCCTCCATCGAGGTCGAGGACGTGCTCTACCGCCATCCGGCCGTGCTGGCCGCGGCCGTGGTGGCCAAGCCCGATCCGAAGTGGGGCGAGACGCCTTGCGCCTTTGTGGAGCTCAAGGCCGGTGCCCAG